>NZ_POYH01000061.1:0-43817 GCF_002899995.1 Acinetobacter sp. AKBS16
CTCTTGAAAAGTTTGAAGTTGGGGCCATTAAATCGTTTAGCAGGTGGTGCTTTTGGTTCGTTGAAAGGTTTATTGGTTGTTCTTATTACCATGCAGGGTGTTGGTCCTTGGGTAGAAAGTTCGCCTCATTGGAAACAATCCAAATTTATCCAGTTTTTATTGCCTTATGCACCTTTAGCAACAGAGCTTTCTAAAGATGCAGCAAGTGAGGCATTTCATCAGATAACATCTGGGGGCGGTGTAACGCGCACTTCTCCAAAACCAATGGACGAGTCGGAGGAAACAGAGCTTCGACCTGACCATTCAACAAAGAATCCTTTTTATTAATTCCTAGCTTGTCTGCGAGGTTGCTATGTGTGGAGTTGTTGGTATAGCCGGTAAATCGCCAGTGAACCAAATGTTGTTTGATGCATTAACGATGTTGCAACATCGTGGGCAAGATGCAGCTGGAATAGTAACCTGCCATGAAGGCCGTCTTTTCCTTCGTAAGGATAACGGTATGGTACGTGATGTTTTTCATACTCGTCATATGAGAGCATTACTTGGTAATTACGGTATTGGTCATGTGCGCTATCCAACTGCTGGTTCTTCGAGCAGTGCGGAAGCTCAACCATTTTATGTGAACTCACCTTACGGTATTACACTTGCACATAATGGTAACTTGACAAATGCAGAAGAAATTCATGATGACCTGTTCAAAACAGATTTGCGTCACATGAATACGGACTCTGATTCAGAAGTTCTTTTAAACGTTTTTGCTCATGAGTTGCAAAAGATAGGAACTTTAAATCCTACGCCGGAAGATATTTTCCATACCGTTTCGCGTGTACATGAGCGCTGCCAAGGTGCTTATGGTGTCGTGGCAATGATTACTGGTCACGGCTTAGTTGGTTTCCGTGATCCAAATGGTATCCGTCCGCTTATTTACGGTTCTCGTGTAACTGAGCAAGGCGAGATGGAATATATCATTGCATCTGAATCTGTAGCGATTACGGCGCTTGGCTTTAAAATTGAGCGTGATATTGCTCCAGGTGAAGCAATTTTCATTAATGCTGACGGCGAGTTATTTACAAAGCAATGTGCTGCAGATCCAAAATACCGTCCATGTATTTTTGAATATGTTTATTTTGCTCGTCCAGATGCAATTATTGATGGTATTTCGGTTTATAAAGCTCGCTTAAAAATGGGTGAGAAATTGGCGCATAAAATTTTGCGTGACTGGGGTGAAGACCATGATATTGACGTGGTTATCCCAATTCCAGATACAAGCCGTACCTCAGCTTTAGAGTTGGCAAATATTCTTGGCGTGAAGTTCCGTGAAGGTTTTATGAAAAACCGTTATATCGGTCGTACCTTCATTATGCCAGGTCAACAACAGCGTAAAAAATCTGTACGTCAGAAATTAAACCCTGTTGAGTTAGAGTTTAAAGGCAAGAACGTT
The DNA here is from genome assembly GCF_002899995.1 of Acinetobacter sp. AKBS16. Classification (NCBI taxonomy): domain Bacteria; kingdom Pseudomonadati; phylum Pseudomonadota; class Gammaproteobacteria; order Moraxellales; family Moraxellaceae; genus Acinetobacter; species Acinetobacter sp. AKBS16. Next base: position 1,442 of record NZ_POYH01000061.1, read on the forward strand.
CTATTAGTGGATGACTCAATTGTGCGTGGTACAACGTGTAATGAGATCATTCAGATGGCGCGTGACTCAGGTGCGAAAAAAGTATACTTTGCTTCAGCTGCACCGAAAGTGATGTATCCGAACGTATATGGTATCGATATGCCTGCTAAAACTGAGCTTATTGCTTCAGAACGCAGTGTAGAAGAAATTCAGGAAATTATTGGTGCTGATCGTTTAATTTTCCAAGATTTGGAAGATTTGAAGAACGCTGTACGTACAAGTAAAGTACCTACATTAACCGAGTTTGATTGCTCTGTTTTTGATGGTATCTATGTAACTGGTGGAATTGATGCAGACTATCTGAATAATTTGGAGCAGAAACGTAATGATTCTGCGAAAAAGAAAAAAGATGGTTATATTGATGTCAATATTGATGCAGCATCAGTAGATTTGACCGGTATTAAAGAAGAATAGAAATAGCCGAAAAAAGCGGGTATTTCCCGCTTTTTTCTTTTATGATGAAACTTAACAATGTAATTGGGATTATTTACATTGAAAGAAGTAAGCCACTATTTAATCGAAAATAAAAATATGGCATGGTCCATCACTATGTGTTTGGTTGCTGTGCTTTTAACTATTTTTATTTTAAATCTAATTTTAGGTTTACTTGTTCATTTCTTTGATTATAGCGAGCCAATTTGGTGGCATGCTTTAAGTCCATATTTTATTGCTCTTTTGCTTTTTATCATGGTTTGGTCTGTGGTGACCGAACTTTATATTTTGCGTAAAGGTGGCCATTCACTTGCCAAGCAGTTGAAAGCTCGTCGTTTGGTAAAAGGTGAAAGTACACCAGAAGAACATGCCGCATTAAAAATTACAGAGCATCTGGCACAAACATTTTCCCTGAACGTTCCAACACTTTATGTTTTACCTGATGAAGTAGGTGTTAATGCATTAACGGCAGGCTTTCACTCGAATGATATTGTAATTATTTTAACTTGGGGTGCCTTACAGAACCTTGATGAGCTAGAGCTATATGGCTTATTGGGTCATGAATTTAACCAGATTTTATCGGGTGAAGCAGTAGAAAATACTAAACTAAAAATTTTATATAGTGGTTTGACTACTTTTAGTCAGTGGGGGAGTAAGCTCGCCAAACAAGGGTTTAAGCGCTACAGTCCAGGTTATAAGCATAAGTTCGAGACTGTATTTGTAGCCGTAGGTGGTGTGATTTGGTTGGCGGGAAGTTTAGGTGTTTTAATCACTCGTTTTATTAAATATTTAACATTAAGTGGTCGTACATTTCGCAATGACCAAAAAACGATGCGGTTATTAAAAAATAGCACTAATACCCAAACTTTATTGCGTATTTACGTTCACCATTCTGGTTCGCAGATTCATAGTGCTTATTCTGAATCGATTGCACATATGTGTTTTGCGAATTCACTTAGCCCGCAAAGTTGGATGAATATTCACCCAAGTATTCGTGAACGTATTTATGAGCTTAACCCAACTTTATTGCAAGATTTGCAATTAGAAAATTTAAAGAAACTTCGAAATCGTCCTTTATTTAGTTTGTTCCATGTACTAGAAGAATCTGAGACTGAAATTTATACGCCGTGGTCATCTCCACAACCTTTGCCTTTGTTGCGTCTTTCTCCAATCAGTTTTGCTTTGAATGATGCAATTAAACCGTTAAGCAGTGATATCCGTCGTAATAAAAAGCGTCCTGAACTTATTCAACGTGCATTACAAACTGCGACTGGTTCGCGTGAGGTGATGGTTGCTATTTTAATGATTCGTCAATATCGAGAATTTATTCCACAAGATGCGCCAGTAAGCCATGCAATTGTGGATGCCTTACTTAATCTTGATGGGCGTATTCATATTCAGATATTTCATGATGCATGTAAAAATATTGGTCATATGCCTGCCAGTATTGCTCGTCAATTTTTGACTAAACTGGCACTAATTATTCAAGAAGATGGGGAAATTGGATTACTTGATGCACTTCTACTCGAGCGTGTTAAGTACGAGTTAAACTTGATGCCACTTCATTTGCCGACAGCATTTGAAGAGGTAAAACCTCAAATTGTTCGTTTAATTGATGCATTACTTCATGTGCAACAAATCAATAGTCCGAATCAGTTAGAGGTTCGCGAACGTATCTTACGTTCTTTGCTTAATCCTGATGAAATGCATATTTATGATGAAATTTCGGATGAACCTTTAGACTTGGCAGAAATTTTAAATGATATTGCTGGGTTATTGCTGCGTGACCGCTTAAGTATATTGGCAATTGCTGAAATGTGCTTGTGGAGTGATCGTATTATTACTCAAGATGAACTTGATGTGCTTGAGTTGCTCTATTGGCGATTTGGTTTTGAGTCTGATGAAATTGTAGAGCAAATGCAGAAGAAAAATAGCGTTATGATTATTTAAGAAACATATGTAGTTTCCAAAGAGTATCATTAAAAGAAAACGCTGAAAAAAAATCAGAAGCCCGTTAGAATGTGTGTAGATTAGAGGTACTGATTTAGACATGATTGGGCAGCAAAGAAATATACTGGCAACTTTAGGAATAGACGTATGGATTCCTAGAACACAAGTGTGCCAAAAAAATAATGCCCATACTTTGTGGCGAGATCAGGTTGTTGAACCTCATGAGTCAATTACCGTACCTACCATAGATGTTCCTGCTTTTGAGCAAAAGAACACTCAGCCACAGGTGTTTGAAATTCCTAAAGTGGTGGAAGAGCCACCAATAGTAGTTACAGAAGTTTCACAGCCAGAGATACTTGTAGAAAAACCTAAAGTCATTGAGCAAGAGACAATTACTCCATTTGAGTTACAGGCTTATTGTCTTGAAAAATGTGTAATTTTTGTTGATGTAACGGCTTTGGAAACAGAAGAAAAACAACTTTGGGCAAATATACAAAAGGCGAAGGTGGGACAATATTCTGAATTAAGATGGCCTTTCCCTCTGGCAGCTTATCAAGATCAACGAGGGGTAGGTTCTTATATTCAAGGTTTCTTAGATGCTGTAGCAGCAGAGAAAAGGATTTTATGTTTGGGTAAATGTACCTATATTCAACATGCAGATATTATTCATTTAGCTAGTTTAAAAGAAATGTTAGATAAGCCTCTTCTTAAGAAAAGGTTGTGGCAACTTATGCAAGATAACAATGAGTAGTAGGGATTTACATGAAAAAGGTTGTGGTTTTTAGCCAAATTGATGAGGAAATTTTGTCACGGTTACAGCAGGATTACCATGTTGTCGTATTGAACCCTAAACTGGGTGATATTAATGAACAGATACGACAAGAAGTAGTAGATGCTGATGGCATGATTGGGGCGGGTCGTTTGCTCAATGAAAGTAATCTTTCTCCTGCCCAAAAATTAAAAATTATTTCTTCTGTGACTGTAGGTTATGACAATTATGATGTTGGTTATTTAAATCAGAAAAAAATCTGGTTAGCAAACACACCTCATGTTTTAACTGAAACGACCGCAGATCTTGCTTTTACTTTGTTATTAAGTGCAGCCAGAAAAGTTCCTTTTCTAGATCACTGGACTAAACAAGGTGAGTGGAAAAGAACAGTTGGGCCACAGCAGTTTGGTCTCGATGTTTTTGGAAAAACATTAGGTATTATTGGACTTGGTAATATTGGTGCTGCAATTGCACGTCGTGGCTTTTATGGTTTTAACATGAATATTGTTTACCATAATCGTCGCGAGAAACCTGAGTTAGCGGAACCTTTAAAAGCTCAATATCTGGGGTTGGAAGAATTATTACAACAATCTGATTTTGTAGTGACGGCTGTTGACTTAAATGCGGAATCTAAAGCTTTAATGGGCAAGGCTCAATTTGAGCTTATGCAAAAGCATGCCATATTTATTAATATTGCGCGTGGCTCAGTTGTCGATGAGCAAGCCCTAATTGAAGCATTGCAAAATGAAGTTATTTTTGCGGCTGGTTTAGATGTCTATGAGAAAGAACCTCTGCAAGAATCTGCACTTTTCAATTTGCCGAATGTTGTCACTTTGCCTCACGTAGGTTCTGCTACAGCTGAAACACGTAAGAAAATGGCAAATTTAGCTTATAAAAACTTGGTGGAAGCACTAGAGGACAAGACGCCTAGATATTTAGTGAATCCTAATTTTGTGTAAAGGATGAATAACACTTCATTGCAAATATAGTCTATTTTCAATGTTATAGTGAAAGTCTGTTGATATGATGCAAAATAACTGAAGCATGATATTGATGGGCTTTTTTGTTATTTTAATTTTTAATAAGAGAAGAACTTTTGAAATTTTTGCCAGTTATTTTAAGTTTGGCTTTGATAACAAATGCCTCTTACGCTAATCCTTTTGACCCCAAGCCAGCTTCTGGACAGGTTGAAATTCCAAATATTGGAAGTGGAATAGGGCTGCTCGACCAACAGAAAGAAAAATTTATTGGCGAAAAAGTTTTCCGTGAAGTTCATAAGCAAATGCCGGTTATACAGGATGTATGGCTAGAAGATCAGTTTTTTCAAGTTTTCTCTAATATTTTAAGTGAAACTCAACTGGGGCAGCCGATTGCCCTGGTTGTAATTAAAGACCCTCAAATTAACGCATTTGCTGTTCCAGGTGGGTTATTTGCATTAAATACTGGCCTTATCTCATCGGCACGAAATATCGATGAAATTGCGGGGGTAATGGCCCATGAAATTGCTCACGTTTCGCAAAGGCACTTTAGTCGTTCGGAAGAAGCTTTTAAAGGACAAACCCTTTTAAGCTTGGCTGGTTTGTTGGCAGGGGTGGCTTTAGCTGCTCAGGCTGGTGGAGATGCTGGTGCCGCTGTTATGTTGGGTAAAGCAGCGCTTCTTGATAAGCAGCTCACTTATAGTCGTAATCAAGAGCGTGAAGCAGACCGAATTGGTATGCAATATATGTATGCCGCTGGTTATAATCCGCAAAGCATGGCGGATTATTTTGAAACGATGCATAGAGCGACGAGCCGAGTAAGTTTTTTACCAGATTTTTGGCTGACTCACCCTCTTACATCTGAACGTATGAGTGAGGCTCGCTTGAGAGCAAACCAGATGCCTAAAGTTAAAAGTCGAATATATGATGTCGATTTTGAAATTTTAAAATGGTATACCATGGTGGTTGCTGGAGAAGCTACTGAAAATCAGTTGCAAAGTCTGGCATCGCAAAAAAATCTGGCAGGCTTATTGGCTTTGTCGGCTTTCTATCTTAAACAAGGGGATTATACTCAAGCCCAAGCAACGTTGGAGCAGGCGAAATCAAGCGGTAAGCCATTAGTTGCCTTAATTCAAACAGATATTTATTTAGGCCAGAATAAACTTGATCAGGCCTATAATTCAATTGCTCCCTTGCAAATGACAATGCCTGAAAATAAAGCTTTTAGCTACAAATTGGCTGAGGTTTTATTACGTCAAGGTAAATATGCTCAAGTGCAAACTTTGGTGCAGCGTTTTATTAATAAAAATGCCCGAGATATTCAAGGTTGGCAATTATTACAACAAGCCGCCAATTTAGATAAAAATTCACCATTAAGAGCTGTGAATGTATTACGATATCGTGCTGAAGCACAGTACTGGTCTGGTAGTGAAGAGGATGCAATTAAATCGATGTTGCATGCACAACGTCTTGCAAAAGGTAATCAGGCCATGTCAGCCAGAATAGATAGTCGATTAAAGCAAATGCAAGATGAGCGACGAATGAAAATTTAAGGTCTAGGATGACTTTGGAATTTTCACAAGCACAAATATACTTAAACTGACGAGAAAGTTTAATTTAAGGGTATATAAGAAGAGAGAGGGGATTAAGCTAATTTAGCTTTAATTTTTGCTGAAACTTGAGCAGGATCGGCACGCCCGGCTATGATCGGACGTAGAGAATTCATCACCTTACCCATATCTTTCATGCTAGTTGCTTCTTGAGCAGCAATCGTTTGCTCAATGAGAGAATCAAGCTCTTCCTCAGTCATAGCTTCTGGTAGAAACTGAGATAAAACCTCAGCTTCGGCTTGTTCTTTACTAGCTAAATCATCACGACCAGCACCTTCGAAGGCTTTGATCGATTCTTTACGTTGTTTAATTTGCTTTTCAATGACCGCAAGAACCTGAGCGTCGTCAAGCTCTATGCGCTCATCGACTTCGATTTGCTTAATTGCTGCTTGTAGACTACGCAAAACCGTCACTGTTGCCATATCTTTGGCACGCATAGAAGTTTTTAATGCATCAGTAATCTGGTTTTTTAAAGTAGTCATAATGTTAGCAGTCAATCACAAATTAATTAGTAAAGGCGAGTAGTACGTACAGATTCGCGAGCCAATTTCTTTTGGTAGCGTTTAACTGCAGCAGCTTTTTTGCGCTTACGTTCTTGAGTTGGTTTTTCGTAGAATTCGCGTTTACGAACGTCAGCTAAAACACCAGCTTTTTCGCATGAACGTTTGAAACGACGGATAGCTACGTCAACTGGTTCGCCTTCTTTCAACTTAACTTGTGGCATGTAAAATCCTCTAGATTATGGATAAGATCAGGCACACCATTGCGCCAGATCACAAGTGAAGGTCAGTATTTTACTCATTTACAACTCATATCACAAGTCTATAATAGCGATTGCAATATTTTGACTCATATAAAAGGCAGTTTTGATGATTGTTTTAGGCTTGGAAACTTCTTGTGATGAAACAGGGTTGGCACTTTATGATAGCGAACTCGGCTTACGGGGACAGGTTCTTTATAGCCAGATAAAACTTCATGCCGAATATGGTGGTGTGGTTCCAGAGTTAGCTTCTCGTGACCATGTTCGTAAGCTTATTCCTTTAATGAATCAGCTGCTTGAACAAAGTGGTGTTAAGAAACAGGAAATTGATGCAGTCGCATATACACGTGGCCCGGGTTTAATGGGAGCGTTAATGACTGGAGCCTTGTTTGGAAGAACTTTAGCATTTTCTTTAAATAAACCGGCAATTGGTGTTCACCACATGGAAGGCCATATGTTAGCTCCTTTGCTTTCAAGCCAACCGCCTGAGTTTCCATTTGTTGCATTGCTTGTTTCAGGTGGTCATACACAATTGATGGCAGCTCATGGTATTGGTCAATATGAGCTATTAGGGGAGTCAATTGATGATGCGGCGGGTGAAGCTTTCGACAAAGTCGCAAAAATGATGAATCTGCCGTATCCAGGTGGACCAAATATTGCTAAGTTGGCGTTATCTGGTGATCCTTTAGCATTTGAATTTCCACGCCCAATGCTTCATCAGGGCTTAGACTTTTCTTTTAGTGGTTTAAAGACGGCAGTTTCTGTTCAGTTGAAAAAATTGAACGGCGAAAACCGTGATGCTGATATTGCTGCTTCATTCCAAGAAGCCATTGTAGATACCTTAGTAAAAAAATCTGTAAAAGCTTTAAAGCAAACTGGTCTTAAACGTTTAGTAATTGCTGGTGGGGTAAGTGCAAATTTACGATTACGTGAACAGTTGGAAACTTCATTGGCGAAAATTAAAGCTCAGGTTTACTATGCAGAACCTGCTTTATGTACTGATAATGGTGCAATGATTGCATTTGCAGGTTATCAGCGTTTAAAAGCAGGTCAGCATGATGGTTTAGCTGTAACGACCACACCAAGATGGCCAATGACTGAACTTACTATTCCTGAGTAAAATTATTCATCGTCAAAGGCTTGTGGATTTTCGATATCAATATATTCGATGTATCCACGGCCTTGAACTTCATTGCCAAAATAATGACCAGTAAATATATAGCTACTTGCATAACCTCGCCCATGACCATAGCGGAATGGGCAGTCAATTTCTGCCTGAATGTTTAAGATAATTTGCTTTGCATCATTTCGAGCGATCCATGAAAAATATTTTGGAAGTCGCATTTTTTGCCCACTAGGTGAAACGAAGTCATCAACTTGATGCGAAATAATATCAAAGCTTACATCTGTGTAAATTTCAGCTGGCTGGTCCAGATGTCTAATATGCAGGGTGTATGCAGCTGTTTGTCCGGCAATATCGGCTTTGGTAAGAAGAAGTTGAGTGGCCTCGTTTAAATTGATAATTTGATAAGTAAAAAAATCAAGTGGCAGTTTATATGCATCAGGAATAAGTTTGTTTGTAATGGAATGAGGACCCACTGCTCGTGCATATTCGTAAGTACAAAGTCCTTGGGTTTCAATGTGTTTTGCTTGATAGTTTAAAAAACCTTTAAACTTTGCCAATAAACTAAATCATAGATTGGTGTTTTTATAAACCATGAAACATGTGAAGTGATATCGATATCAAAGTCGAAATCAAACCCACCATAATGTCCATTAATATGGATGTGTGGAAATTTTCCTTGAATTGAAATTTCCTGACCTAGTTCTATTAAGGTCCCATCTTTATTAATTTTTGTATCTTCAGGAATGATATAGGCCTTCAGTAAAGCTTGTTCCAGAGCAGCTGTGCTTGAAAAGAAAGTAGCGGTTTTTCTCGGGTTACCAGTGATGATGTCATCATGATCAAAAGCAAGTGCACCGGGCGTACCGATTAAAATCATAATATTTAAGTAACGATGCGGCTCTGGTAAAAGTGGGAAAAAGATACCGTAGTGTGTCCAGCTATAATATTTTTCGTCAATTCGTGGACGGATGATATGAGTTTGAGTAAAAGAAAGAGTTGAATATTTTTTTGCTTGGTCTAAAACGCCTTGTGCAAGTAATAAACTTTTAGCAAGCGCTTTACTTGTTGTAGAAATTTTTGGCAATTGTTTTTTCATATATAAACCTAAAGAAGGGCTATCTTTGTTTTAGGTTATGAAAAACAACTGCCAAAGCTAAGCGGTTTATAGGCCAAAGCTAAGGCTTTGCGGGACATTTTATTTAATTGTTAGACAAATCTTTTAAGGCGTTTAAACCAATCCAATGCTTAGAAAACTGATAAGCAGCTCGACCCGAGCGCTGACCCCGCATTTGGCACCAACGCAAGCTTTCAGCACGAACTTCATCATTAAAAGGCATGTTTGCTTTATCTAGATAATGCTCTACGATTTCTAAATATAAGTTTTGATCCATTGGATAAAAAGATAACCACAAACCAAAACGGTCAGACAAAGAGATCTTTTCTTCAATCGCTTCTTGCGGATGAAGCTCAGTATATTGAGGCACATCTACTTTGGTTACAGGGGTGTTTTCATGCATGAACTCAGGTAATAAGTGACGACGGTTACTGGTCGCATAAATAATAAAATTTGTTGAACCCGACTGTAAGGAACCATCTAATACGCTTTTTAAACTACGGTAATTTTCATCTTCAGCATTAAATGCTAGATCATCACAATAGACGATGTATTTTTCAGGTCGGTTTTGAATAATTTTTTGAATTTTCGGTAAGTCTGCTAAATCATCACGTTCAATTTCAATCAAACGTAATCCTTGAGCTGCATACTCCGTGAGTAAAGCACGAACAATAGAGGATTTACCCGTACCACGTGAACCCGTTAAAAGTACATCATTTGCTGGTAAGCCATTTAAAAACTGCAAAGTATTTTGAATGATCTTTTCTTTTTGTCTTTCGATGCCTTTTAAGTCATCAAGGTAAATATTTTTAGGTGTATAAATGGCTTTAAGCTGCTGGTTTTCCCATCTAAAAGCAGGGGCAGTAAAATCGGTCTCTTGTTTCGGTTCAGGTAAGACCTGCTGTAACTGATTTAATACAAGTGATAAGGTTTGAACTAAATTGTCGGGTAAATCAATGGTAGCCATGGTTAATCAATCATGTTAAACAGTAATTTACTAGGATACTAACACCGAAATTTGCAAGCTGACAAAAAAGATACGATCCATGCAGTTTATCGGTTTTGCAATTGATTGAAATGTTCAGACCGCGCATAGTGTTGTCATGTCTATTCAGTAAAATCATCTGTGAAGATGAGGACGAAATATGTTTGAAAAAATACGAAGTGATATGAATCCGCATCAGGCTTACCGTATCAAAAAATTACAACGTCAGTTAGACATGGCTGAATCTTATGAAGAGTGGAAGTCTTTTGCATTAAAACTGGATGAAGAAACTGGGGCACAAGAGTGGAAGTTTGATAATAGTTCGCCTTACTTCGATGCCGAGCTCATTTCTTATCGTTACACTTTACTGAAAAGATATCGTCAGCAACATCGCACTTTAGATTTGATTTATCTTTTAAAAGAAGGGTTGACCTACGATATTGCAAATATTGGCCACCCTATGTTGTTTGCTGCCACACATGTAGGCACAAAAAAACTAATTGAAGATTATATTGAAGAAGTCAGCCAAAGCTTGGCTTATATTGCATCTAGTGAATGTATTACATTCCAAAGAAAAGAAAAAATCGAATTTTTTGAAAATTGTGAAAAAGCATATGGACAACCTGCTCTTATGTTCTCGGGCGGAGCAACCTTAGGTCTTTTTCATACCGGTGTATGTAAGGCTTTAATTGAACAAGATTTAATGCCTAAAGTCCTGTCTGGTTCAAGTGCGGGTGCCATTATGACGGGTATGTTAGGAATTTCTGCCAGTGAAGATATCCAAAACTTGCTAAATGGTGAGCAATTTTTTAGTGATGCTTTTCACTTTAGAAAACTTCGTGAACTTATAAAAGGGAATGGTGGGATTGCCGATGTTCACTATTTAAAAAAATTCTTAATTGAAAATTTAGGTGATCTTACTTTTGAAGAAGCATTCAAAAAATCAGGTTTGAATATTAATGTCGCTGTTGCGCCGTACGATGCAACTGAAAACCCTCGAATTATGAATGCGATTATGACTCCAAATGTTTTGGTTTGGAGTGCGGTATTGGCTTCTTGTGCTGTGCCAGTTTTATTTCCACCTGTGCGTTTAACCAGTAAGCGTTATGATGGTGAACATACCCCTTATATGGCAAATACTAAATGGGTAGACGGTAGTGTACGTAGCGATTTCCCACAAGAAAGAATGGCAAGACTTTATAATTTAAACTACACCATTGCCAGTCAAGTGAATCCGCATGTTGTACCGTTTATGCAAGATGATGCGCGCCGTTTCCGTAAAGATGTTTTAAGTTGGCCTGAACGAATTTTAAGACGCCAAGGTAAAGTACTTTCAATGGGTCTGATGGACTTTACACGGCAAAGATTAGGCGCGATTTCACCCGTAAGAAGACTGCTCGATCATGGATATGGCGTAGTAGGGCAGCGCTATTATGGTGATGTTAATATTATTGCCAAATATAGCTTAAAACATTATGCCTATACGCTACAAAACCCACGCCCACATTTGTTTAAACGTTTACAGCGAGAAGGTGAGCGCGCGACTTGGCCGAAAATCTCTTCTATTGAAACGCACGCGCGTATTGGTAAAACGATTCAGCACTGTTTAGAAGTTTTACGTTTTGAAGAAAAGAAACAACAGCCAGAATCTTACTATGCTGAAGCATGATTTTGCTTCTCATATAGAAAACCTAAAATGTGTGACAAAGCCTAGAAGTGAAGCTTTAGGACGGCATCTATGGACATGTACTATAGATGCTGATTCCTACTGGTTAAAATTTCATTTGCCAAATGTACATGCTCAAAGTGAGCAAGATTTTTTGCATGAATTGCAATTTTATGAAGATATTACATATAAAAAAACGAATTGGCTTTTGCCATTTAAAATTATCGAGGGCAGTACTGTTTCTCAACAACCACAATTTCAAGGAAGAGTATTAGTTTTACCGGATACAGATTGTTGGTTTGATGTTTTAGATCAAAAACAAAATTTAAAAAATATAGATGAGAAAATCTATCTGGCACTTGTTAAGTTGGCAGAGCTTCATGAGTTGGGATGGATTCATGGTGATATTAAAAAAGAACATTTTCGAAAGTTTAAGCAAGAGCTTTATTTAATTGACTTTGAAAAAACACGACTTATTTCAAGTCCTGATCCAATAACTGATGCTACACCACGGTATATGGCGCCAGAGCTATTTCATGGTGCTAATAAAACCGTACAAAGTGATTTATATGCATTGGGAATCGTATTGTATGAATGGTTAACGCAAACTCGTTTACAAGCAAATAGTTACCATGAGTGGGCGGTATTGCACTGTCAAAAATTAAATGTGGTATTACCAAGTTCGTTCCAAGTTTTCTTGCCACTACTTTCAGGTTTGTTACAAAAACAGCAGCAAAACCGGTTTTCAAATGTACATGAAGCGATAAATTGCTTAAAAATGCTCTCAACCTGATAAAAATCATTGATCTAGTAACTGTATACAAATTACTCGGTCAGTTTTTTTTGAAAAAAAAACACTTGTCACTGTTAGATCTTATCGCTAATATACACAGCCATCGGGGGCGTGGCGAAATTGGTAGACGCACTGGATTTAGGTTCCAGCGCCGCAAGGTGTAAGAGTTCGAGTCTCTTCGCCCCCACCATAGAAAGAAGCAAGACGATGATCTTGCTTTTTTTATGATTAAATCTGAATGGTTTAATTGTCTATAGAGGATTGGTGTAATGGTAGCATGACGGTCTCCAAAACCGTTCGTCAAGGTTCGAGTCCTTGATCCTCTGCCAAGATTCTAAAAAAGCTCCTTTTGTGGAGCTTTTTTTATACCTTATTGGTTTTATATATAAATTTGTTTCTCGGTTGAGTGCTTCTAAAAGTTTTTTAATAAAAATTATTTTTTATACAGACAAATCTGTATAAAAATACTTCCACTTTGTTAAGGTTTTGTTAAAATAAAATTAAGTTGATATTAATCACGGTTTGATTTTATATGGTGAACTATAACAAATTTAATAAAAATGTCTTATTCATCTGTTTATCACTAATGGGGGGCGTAAGTTATGCGGCTGACTCGGATGATCCGATTCGACAGAGAATTCAGGCTGATCAGACCATTCGGCAACAGCAGCGAGATACTGCATTAGAAAAACAGATTCAGCCGAACGTAAGTGTGAATTTAGGGCAAGAACAAAATAAAATTTCAGCTCAGCAATTACAATATTTACGCTCTAATAGTGAAACACCTTGCTTTGAAATTAAAAAAATACTTTTAGAAGGTGATTTAGCTCATCAATTCATTTCTAGCTTTAATGTGGTTACAACTGGTAAGAATAATATTATTGGACGTTGTTTAGGTGTAAATGGTCTTAATCAGGCACTTGATCTTGTCCAAAATAAAATTATTGCAGATGGTTATGTCACAACACGAGTGTTACTACCTCAGCAAAATATTGCATCTGGCACAGTTCGGGTTCGTGTTATTCCTGGCCGAGTTGATCAGATTAAGTTTGCCGATGGTACCTCTAAACGAGCACATTTATGGAATGCTTTACCGATGAAGTCGGGAGAGCTTTTAAATATTCGTGATATGGAGCAAGGCTTAGAAAACTTTAAACGTGTACCTACGGTTGAGGCTGATTTTAAAATTCAGCCAGCAGAACAAAAAAATGAACCAGGTTATAGTGATGTGATTCTTGCATGGCAACAAGCAAAACCTTATCGCTTACATGTGGGGATTGATGATTCAGGTTCTGATGCTACTGGAAAATACCAAGGTACAGCGACCTTGTCACTTGACCATGTGTTAACTTTAAATGATTTATTTTATATCAGTTATAACCATGATTTAGGTGGTGGAAACTCTGGTAAACATGGCACAGATGGTTTTTATGCAAGTTATACCATTCCATTTGATTATTGGTTGTTTTCAACCAGTTATAGTCGTTCTAACTATCTGCAAACAGTCGCTGGAAGTAGTGAAACTTATCAATATAGCGGTAAAAGCGAACTCATTAATGCAGACTTATCTCGAATTATTTATCGAGATGCACACCGTAAAACTGCTGTAGGTTTTGGTGGGTGGTACCGTGAATCACAAAATTATATTAATGATGTAGAAGTGGAGGTACAGCGCCGTAAAACTGCAGGCTGGAAAGCAACTCTTGATCATACAGAATATTTTTCTAATGCCACTTTAAGCGGTAATGTGACTTATAAACGTGGTACAGGTTGGTTGAATGCAATGAGAGCACCAGAAGAAAGCTTTGGTGAGGCTTATACACATGTAGGCATTTTGCAGGCCAATGCCAGTTTACAAGTTCCTTTTAAAGTAGGGCAACAGAACCTTCAATATCTTGCAGAATGGCGTACCCAACACAGTAATAAGCCTTTGACACCGCAAGACCGATTCTCGATTGGAAACCGTTATACCGTAAGGGGTTTTGACGGTGAACAAACTTTATTGGCAGATAATGGTTTTTTAGTTCGCAATGAACTGAGCGGCTCAATCATGAATAAACCACATTCGTGGTATGCAGGTATTGATTATGGAGAGGTGGGGGGAAAAACCGCGCATTATCCAAACCCTTTACCAGGTACCAGTTTGTTAGGTGCAGTTATTATTTGAATTATGACGCTTTTGTCGGAGCACCGTTGAAAAAGCCAGATCACTTCGAGACGGATGATTACACGACTGGGTTTAGCGTGAACTGGACCTATTAGTTTAAGTTCTAGAACTCAATTAACTGTATTAAAAAAAGATTTAGTGAGATTTTAAAATGAATAAGAACCGTTATCGTATTATTTTTAGTCATGCTCGCGGTATGTTTATTGCTGTTGCTGAGATTGTAAAAAGTAAAACTAAGCAAGCCGGGCAAAGTCAGGGAATGATGGAAACAGATTCGGTGACGTCTTCTGTAAGACCTATTCATTATAAAAAACTAAATCCACTTAACTTTGCAGTAATTGGCTGTTTGGGAGCATTGGTGATTAGTTTGCCAATGAGCAGTGTGGCTGAAACCCAGATTATTGCAGACAAAGGTGCTCCGACATCACAGCAGCCAACTATTTTAAATAGTGCAAATGGAACAACTCAAGTCAATATTCAGACACCAAGTGCAGGTGGTGTTTCGCGGAATACCTATACGCAGTTTGATGTTGGTCAAGAAGGTGCCATTTTAAATAACTCACGTAATAACACTCAAACCCAGATTGGTGGGTGGGTACAAGGCAACCCATGGCTTGCAACAGGTGAAGCCAAAGTTATTTTGAACGAGGTCAATAGCAGTAACCCAAGTCAACTCAAAGGCTATATCGAGGTTGCTGGAAAACAAGCACAAGTTGTTATTGCGAATCCATCTGGTTTGATCTGTGATGGCTGTGGTGTGATTAACGCAGACCGTTTTACTTTAACAACCGGACAAGCGGTAATGAATCAAGGTTATCTTGAATCATTCCGTGTTCGTGAAGGTCAGGTTACGATTGAAGGTAAAGGCTTAAATGGAAGCTTAACACCATATACCGATATTTATGCACGTGCCTTAAAAGTCAATGCTGGCTTGTATGCAAATGAATTGGGCACGGTACTTGGACAAAATGACATTCAAGTCAAAGACCAAGTTACTCCTAAAATTACAGCAACTACAGGGCCTACATCTACACCTCAACCAAACTTTGCCTTAGATGTAGGCCAGCTAGGTGGAATGTATGCCGGTAAAATCTTTTTGGTAGGAACAGAGCAAGGGTTAGGTGTCCGTAATGCTGGTTCGATTAATAGCACTCAAAGCACCCTTACTCTGAATGCAAATGGTGATCTTGTTAATAATGGTAATTTGATCGCGAATAAAGATCAGGTACAACTGAAAGCTCAGAATATCCAGAATACAGGTAATATCAGTAGCGCAACTTCACAAATTTCAGTTGAGAGCCAAAATTTAAATAACTCTGGTCTAATCAGTAGTGCAGATGAGTTACATCTCCAAAATCAGAATACTATTACCAATAGTGGTACGTTAAATGCTGCTCGAATAGCGATTAATTCTAAAAATCTAAAAAATAGGGGCTCTATCGAACAAACAGGCATACAAGGACTTGATTTAAAGTCGGGTTCAATGACAAACCTTGGTGGTAAAATCGGAATTGCCAAGAATACGACAGGTGGCGGTACGGGTGGTAGTGTTCCGACAGTTCCAACTGATCCATCCAAAGATGGCGGAAGTTTAGAAGTTGCCACTCCAATAGATACGACCCCAAAAACTTATGACCAAGGTTATATCCATGTTCAGGAACAACTAAATAATGACCAAGGGGCGATCATTGCCAATGGTGGTGTAGATTTAGATAGCCAAAATGGTCTAGATAACCAAGGCGGTCAACTGAATTTGGGTGCTATTCATATTAAAGGGAATAGCTTTAATAACAACCAAGGTGAGCTCACAGTTAAAAGTGCTGATATCCAAACCTCAAGTTTCACTAACCAACAAGGTCAGCTTGCTTCTAATAGTACTCTTAATATTCAAACTCAGTCTGCCAACAATAAAGGCGGAAAAATCCAGTCAATTGGACAGCTTGATTTAGCTGTAAGTGGTGAGTTGAATAATGTTGATGGACAAATTGCTAGTGGAGCAACTGTCAACGTTAATGCAAGTGATTTGAAGAACCAGTCAGGTGTTGTGTATTCAGAAAACCAAGCTGTAAATATTAAAGCGAATAAAGCGATTGATAATACTGAGGGGCTCATTCAGGCTAAAACCAATTTAAATCTGAATAGCCAATCTCTTAATAATACATCAGGACAAATTGTTGCAGACCAAATTAAACAGAAACATGTGACGGTTAATAACAATCAGGGATCTATCGCAGCTCAGCAAAATTTAAACAGTACTGCCCAGCAGTTTGATAATACTCAAGGTCAGATTCACGCTAAATCAATAAAGCTACAGCATGATCAACTTAAAAACACGGGTAGTGTTTATGCTGATCAGGATTTAACAGTTACAGGGCAAAATATCCAGAATGCTGGTACTTTGGGGGCTGGAAAAAATGTCCAGATTACCAGTTCAACTTTAGAACATAGTGTAGGTGGATTGATTGCTGCGGGCCTAGATCGTGAAGGTAAATTAGGTGATGCTGGTGATGTGACTATTCGTTCAGATCAAGTCGGTTTACATGGGCAAACCTTAGCTGGCGGTAATTTAAAAGTACAAGCGCAAAGCAATATTGATGCGGCAAAAGGTCAATTGCAGGCACAAAATATTGAGCTAGATAGTGTGACAGGCAACATCTCTACGCAGGCTGGAAGCGTAGTTGCCCAGAATCAACTTAAACTGACTAGCCAGAATTTGATTAATAATCAGCAAGGCCTATTGAGTAGTCAGGACCTCATCCTTACAGCAAAACAGCTAGATAATAGTCAAGGTAAAATTCAGCATACGGGCAATAATGAATTTACCCTAGATTTTGTGAACGGTTTAAATAACAAAGCAGGTGAAATTAGCAGTAATGCATCTTCAATTAACCTGAACACGTCTGCTCTGAATAATGAAACTGGAAAGATTATCCATGCAGGGAATCAACAACTGAATATCACTGCCGATCAATTGCAAGGTGCACAAGGCCAGATTCTCAGTAATGGACAGCTATTATTGAAGGGTGGACAAGTTGTATTAGATGGAGCAACTACTTCGGCGAATCAGATCAATATCTCTGCAGATAGTTTGAGTCATCAAAAAGGTCAAATGGTTCAGAGCGGAACACTAAACCCGCTCACCTTAGCGATTAAAGATCAAATGAATAACCAATTAGGTTTTATTCAGAGCCAATCGGGTTTACAACTAAAAACGACTACTCTTCATAATCAGGGTGGTCAGTTAAGTTCTGCTCTTAATTATGATGTACAACTTGATGTGGCAGGCTTACTCGATAATAGTCAATCAGGCAAAATTTACGCAGGACAGAATGGCATTATTCAAGCTGGTTCTATTAATAATAGTTTAAATGGGCTCATTTCTGCACAAAATGCATTAACTCTGACCAGCTTGGGAATCATTAATAACCAGTCCGGTAAAATTGTAGCGAATCAAGATGTCACTCTTACTTCTGATGGTGTAGACAATAGCAGTGGCCAAATTGGTAGTAGCCAAGGCATTGTAGCGATCAATGCAGGATCTGGTGTAGTTAATAATACTTCTGGAACTCTACAAGCTGAAAAAGATTTATCTGTAAGTGCTGACCAGATTAATAACCAATCTGGTCTCATGAATAGCCAAAGCTCGCTTGCTTTAATAAGCCGTAAAGATATTAACAATAAGTCTGGACAAATCATTGCTAAACAAGATGTGACTACACAGAGTCAAGGTCTGGCCAATGATTTGGGACAAATTGGTAGCGTTCAGGGCAATGTCTCATTAGATGCTGGTTTAGGCGATTTGAGTAATCAATCAGGCAAGATACTTGCCGCTCAAGATCTGACTTTAAGCGCTCAAAATTTAGATAATCAGTCTGGTCTTATCTCCGCTCAAAAACATTTGGCCTTAAAAGTTCAAAAAGTAAATAACCTTAAAGGGCAAATTCAAAGTGGCGATGCCATAGAAATTATGGGGCAAAGTCTGAATAACCAAGGTGGTTCAATTGAGACAAATGCTGATCTTACTTTAAATATCACTGATGCATTAGATAATAGTCAATCAGGTAAACTGACCGGAAACACTACAAAAATTACAGCAGGCTCAATAAATAACAGTAATAAAGGCCAAATTAATGCTACAGATGCCTTAACTGTTTTATCGCAACAAGAAATTAATAACCAAACTGGCGTAATGGCCGCTAATCAAAACGTTTCCATTCAAAGTCAGGGCTTGGATAATACGTCGGGGCAAATTGGTAGTGTTCAGGGTTCATTAACCATTGATGCTCAAAAAGAAAAATTATTAAATACTTCGGGTTCACTTCAAGCAGGAACGAGTCTGAAAATCACGAGTGGTGGCTTGAATAACGATTCGGGCACTATTCTTGCGCTTACCGATAATACAATTACAAGCACTGATGACATCAGCAATAAAGCTGGAAAAATTGCATCGAATGCTCACACTACAATTACAACTCAGAATTTAAATAATCAGGCTGGAATGATTCAGTCAGGTAGTGGTTCAGCTTTAGATCTGGTAATTAATGGAGCATTAGATAATAGTCAAGCAGGCCATTTACTGAGTGGTGCTGGTTTGAATCTGAAAGTGAATACTTTAGATAACAGTCAGCAAGGGCAAATCAGTGCACAAGATGCACTAAATATCATTAGTGCTGGGCTTATCAATAACCAGGCGGGTACTTTGGTTGCAAACCAAAATGTAACTTTGAGCAGTAAAGGTTTAAATAATAATCAGGGACAGATTGGCAGTATTCAAGGTGGATTAGCTATTGATGCTGGGGATCAGGCTCTTACCAATCAGTCTGGCGTATTACAGGCAAAAACTGATTTAACAGCAAAAGCATTATCGATTGATAGCACTGAAGGGCAAATTATTTCCCAAGCAAAAATTGATTTGCAAAGCCTGAAAGAAATCAACAACCAGCAAGGGATAATCTCTGCCGATCAAGGTATTCAGGTTAAAAGTACAGGTCTGAATAATAATTTAGGTCAGATCAGCAGTGCACAGGGCAATATCGTTCTGAATGCAGGCCAAGGTGTATTGAGTAATCAAACAGGTAAAGTCATTGCAGGTCAGGCTTTGCAACTCAGCGCGGGTCAGGTGGACAATAGCCAGACAGGACAGTTGAACAGTCAAACGACTTTAGATATCCAGGCCACAAAAGATATTAATAACCAAAGCGGTATTATTGCTGCAAACCAGCAAGTCAATTTGAATAGCCAGGGACTCAATAACAATCAAGGTCAAATTGTCAGCCTCAATGATGCATTGACAGTGAATAGTGGTTCTGGTGTTCTGGATAATCAATCGGGCACTTTGCAGGCTAAAGGGGATATTCAGCTGAATGCTGAACAGGTGAATAGCCAATCGGGTTTAATCAGTTCAGAAGCTGGAATTGATCTGCAAGTAAATCAGCTGGTGGATAATAGCTCTGGACAGATTATTGCCAATAATGCGGTACAAATACAAAGTCAGGGACTTAAGAACAATCAGGGTCAGATCGCGAGTGTGAATGATGTACTGAACATTAATAGTGGTTCAGGAACACTTGAAAATCAGGCTGGTTTGTTACAGGCACAAGGTGATATTCAATTAACAGCTGATCGCCTATTGAATCAATCCGGTCTAATCAATACACAAGGCAAGTTGTCGGCACAGATCAATCAGGATATTGATAACAGTGCGGGTCAGATTGTTGCCAATCAAGCTGTACAGTTAAATAGTCAGGGTTTAAACAATAATGCAGGTCAAGTTGGTAGTGTTGCCGGTCATGTTATCTTAGATGCGGGTTCAGGTGATTTAAGTAATCAGTCAGGAAAAATAATCTCCGCTCAAGATTTAACATTAAATGCTCAACATGTAGATAACCAGTCAGGTCTTATCTCTGCTCAACAACAATTGGTATTGAATACACAAGGATTAAATAACCTTAAAGGGCAGATTATCTCGGGAACGAATCTCACATTCGTTGGACAAGACTTGAATAATCAGGGTGGTTTATTACAAACCAATGCTGACCTTGACCTTAATTTAAGTGGTGTACTGGATAATAGTTTAGCTGGACAGCTCTATAGTGGCGGTCAGACTACAATCAAAGCCGCTTCTGTAGACAATAGTGCTCAAGGGCAGATCAATAGCCAAGGTGACTTAAATATTACAACTGCACAAGACATCAATAATACAGAGGGTGTGATTGTTGCAACAAAACAGATGCAGTTGAAGAGCCAAGGGTTAGAGAATACTGCCGGTCAAATTGGAACAGAACAAGGCGATATTCTGATTCAGACTGGTGATTTGGCTTTAAATAATGGTACTGGTGCGATCCAGTCTGGAAAAACACTTACACTTGATGTCAATAGCCTCACGAATAGTGGTGTGATCAGCGCTTTAGATCAGTTGACTTTAAACAGCCAAGGTGATGTAAACAACGACAACGGGCAAATTTTATCTAACCAACAACTTCTATTGACGAGCCAGAATTTGAGTAATCAGGCGGGGATTATTCAAAGTGGTGAGCAGGCTAATCTTGATTTGACTATCAATGGTGTGTTGAACAATCAGACAGGTCAAATTCACGGCGGTGCAAATACCCAGATTCATGCCAACTCAATCAATAACAGTCAGCAAGGGCAGATCAGTGCTCAAGATGCATTGAATATTATTAGTGCGGGTTTGGTTGATAACCAAGCTGGTCAAATGATTGCCAATCAGAATGTAACATTGACCAGTCAAGGCTTAAATAATAATCAGGGGCAAATCGGCAGCATTCAAGGCAGTCTAACGGTTGATGCTGGAAATCAGGCATTGAGTAATCAGTCTGGTACCTTACAGGCAAAATCTGATGTCAGTGTTAAAGCATTGTCAATAGACAATACTGTGGGGCAAATTAATACTCAGGGGAATATCAATTTACTTAGCCAGCAAAGTATCAATAACACGCAAGGTGTAATTGTTGGCGATCAAAGTATCAATATCAACAGTCAAGGTTTGAATAACAACCAAGGTCAGATTGGTACACAAGGGGATTTAACAGTTCAGGCTGGTACTCAGGTCTTGCAGAATCAGACAGGTTTATTACAAGCTGGACAGAACCTTAACATCAGTGCAGCAGCAATTGATAACTTATTGTCTGGACAGATTAATGCGCAAGGCAGTGCCATATTACAAAGCACAGGTCTTGTGAATAATGAAACCGGTACAATTACAGCCAATCAGGATATTACATTAACGAGTCAGGGCCTAAATAATACACAAGGTCAAATTGGCAGTGTTGTAGGTAGCCTCAATTTAGACAGTGGTCAACAGATTCTCAATAACCAGTCTGGTTCATTACTTTCTGGTCATCAAATCAATATTCATGCGGCAGGTTTGAACAATACCCAAGGTCAGATTGTTGCACAGCAAGTTCTGGATATTGATGCTGAGTTGCAAGCGTTAAACAACCAGCAAGGCTTAATCAGTTCAGATACTGTCAATATTACGTCTGGATTGTTAAATAATGATCAAGGCTTGATCCAGTCGAATAGTGCCATGATGATTGATACTCAAGGCCAAAGCCTGATCAACACCAATAGCGGTACACAAGGTGGTTTACTCAGCCAAGGCAATCTTAGCCTGAAAAATGTTGGTCTGTTGGATAACAAACTTGGCTATCTTGCGAGTGGTCAAAATCTGGATATCAGTGCAAATCAAGTACAAAACAGTGGTGGTACTTTACTTGCAGCCCAAAATTTAAAATTACAGGGCATTGGTCAAAATCAGTTGTTAAATAACCAGTCAGGTCAAATCCTGTCGATGGGAGATATGCAACTGTCTGTTGAGCATATCAATAATCAGGGGAAACTTGCATCCACCGATGCTGACAGCCATATCATGGCAACAGGTCAGCTGGATATTCAAACTCAGCAACTCGATAACCAAAATACTTTAGTAGCTGATACAGTTCAGGGTATTGATGCTGGAAATCTGAACCTGAATGCTGCGATTGTAAATAATCAGTCGGGTGCAATCCGTAGTAGCCAAAACAGTCAATTGAATATTAGCCAGCAACTCAATAACCAATCTAGTGAAATCAGTGCAGTGAAGCAATTGGGTATTCAAGGTGACCAGCTTGTGATGAATAACCTGAATGGGCAATTACTTGCTGGTGAAAATCTGAATATCAATGCGAAATCATTGACAGGTGATGGCAAGGTGTTAAGTCTAGGGAATGCTGATATCCAGCTTAAAGACAGTTATCAACACAATGCAACTGCGCAACTGCAAGCCAATCAAAACCTGAGCCTAACCAGTGCTGGTGACATCAATAACGATGGCACTATTAATGCGGGCAATCAGTTACAACTCAGTGCAGTGAATATCAGTAATAGTAACAACGCTAAAATAGAGAGTCATGATACCCAGCTTATAGCTCAGCAGCAGATTAATAATACAGGGTTGATCAATGGTGATTTGACTACTTTGACTGCCGATACGGTGAATAACCAAGGTACGGGTCGTATTTATGGAACAGACTTGGCGATTAGTACTAACACTTTAAATAACTTACCTGATGCCAATGGCACTGCACCGGTGATTGCATCACGTGGTGACATGAACTTAGGTGTTAATGTTCTGAATAATCTGGCGAATACGCAGGATTATGACAGTCAGGCATTGATCTTTAGTGCTGGAAATTTATATTTGGGTGGTGCTTTAGATGAGAATCGTAAAGCCACAGGTCAAGCGACTGTCATTAATAATGAAAGTGCAACGATTGAATCACTGGGCGATATGCGCCTTTCAACTCAAACGATTAATAATATTAATAAGAATTTTAGTACTCATGAGGTGGAGGTTTCACGTCAAGAGGGGCTAAATAAGTATTTTGATGGTGTTTGGGCCAACTTTGATGGGACTGTATTTAGATACATGCATCCTGGTGAGGACTCCAGTAGCTATGATTACGATGAAGTTATTACTGAAACTCAGGTTCTAACTTCTGCACCTGCAAAAATTATCGCTGGTGGTAATATGGATTTATCAGGTTCACAAGTGATTAATGATAAAAGTCAGATTTTTGCGGGCGGAAATTTAACGAATACGGGCGGAACGATTACAAACACGGAAGTTCTTGGTAATCGAGAAACGAATGTAAGTGGTTGGCAACATCTCTATGAAAAGCGTAGTGGAAAAGATTTCTTTGGAGATTATCAATTTAGTTTTAGTTCAGTAGAAACGATCAAATTGCCTGTAAGTCAAACGATAGGGCATTATCCGCTTAACCAAACGAACCAAGATATTACTAGGGTATCTAATAATACCAGTAGCAATAACATAACATCAGCACAAACCAATACAACTAATGTCAATGGTTTAAAAGGAACAGATCAAACCACAGATGTTGGACAGGCTGGAACATCACAAGGACAGAATTTATCAGTGAGTGATTCTGGTCAGACTGCACAAGGTACTGATGCTCAAACGACTTCACAAAACCCTGATATTTCTCAGACTACACAAAATAATGATGTGACTGTGAGTACATCACAAGTTGATGTAGCAGATGCTCAAAAGGCACAAGGGCAAGATTTAGTTTCTGCACAGCCAAATGCTGTTCAGTCAGACATACAAGTTTCTGATCTCAATCAAGATACTGCTAATACTCAGGCTAAAAACAATACGACACAAGTTTCAGTTTTGGAGCAATTGCAAGGTCAAACGGCAGAACAGGTGTCTGAGGCATCGACAACGGATCAAGCAAATGCACCAGACCAAGCTGGAACAGGCGAGCAGCTTGAAATCCGTACGATCAACAATAGCCAGTTTAAAGTTGCAAATAATGCCTTATACCGTGTGGGTGCTGACAGCAAAGCTGGCTATTTAATCGAAACTGATCCAAGTTTTACCAATTATAACCAATGGCTCTCTTCAGACTACATGTTAGATGCATTAGGGTTAGACCCAGCGTTACAACAAAAACGTCTGGGTGATGGTTTTTATGAGCAGCGTATGGTTCAAGACCAGATTGCTAATTTAACTGGTTATCGCTTCCTTGAAGGCTATGGTTCGGATGAAGAACAATATAAAGCTTTGATGAATAACGGTGTCACTTATGCCAAACAATATGGCTTACGTCCGGGCATTGCTTTAACCCCAGCACAGATCGCACAACTGACCAGTGATATTGTATGGTTGGTTGAAAAAGATGTCACATTACCAGATGGAACTCAAACCAAGGCTTTAGCACCACAGGTGTATGTCAAAGCTCGTGTGGGTGATTTAAAAGGAGATGGAACATTACTTTCAGGGAATAGCATCAAATTTAATCTGGATGGTGATTTACTCAATACAGCAACAATTGCTGGACGTGAGGCCGTGCAGATTACCGCAGACAATGTCAACAACCTGATGGGACGTATTCAAGGGAATACGGTTGATATCACCAGTAAAAAAGACCTGAATAATATTGGTGGGTCAATTCAAGCTAAAGATGCCATGGCCATGAATGTCGGTGGGAATCTTAATGTCACATCAACCACGCGTACCACTGATACGCAAGTCGGTGGATTCAGTGCAAGTACAACTGGTTTGGATCGGGTTGCAGGTCTATATGTTGGTGATATTCAAGCCGGGGCAGTCGATTTGAATAAAGCGACATTTGTATTGAATGTTGCGGGTGATAGTGTATTAAAAGGCGCTGAAATTAATAACAGCAATGGTGCAACCTTAATCAATACACAGGGTAATGTTGATATCGGTACTGTGCAAACAGGCTATAAACTTGGCACAGTTTTAGATGCTAGAAATAATTCAGTCAGCCAGAAAACTCAAGATGTCGGTAGTCAGATTAATAGTACAGGCTCATTGCTTATCAACGGTCAGAATATCAATATTAAAGGTTCAGGTTTAAATAGCCAAGCGACTACACAACTTGCAGCTGTGAAGCAGTTGAATATTGAAGAGGGCCGACAAACCAGTCAGCTAGATAGCCAATGGTATAGTAAACGTAAAGGTACTTTAAGCAGTAAGACTGATACAGGTTCTATTCATGATCAAGCCAATGAAGCAATTGCCAGTACGATTGGAGGGAAAAAAGTCATACTAGACGCGAATAATATCAATATTCGTGGTAGCCAAGTGGTGTCGGATGATTTGACCCAGATTCAGGCTAAAGAAAACATCAGTATTACCACAGCAGAGAATCAGTACTCAAATCAATTTGAGCAGACAGTTAAGAAATCAGGATTTAAAGCGAGTCTTTCTGATGGTGTTGCAAGTGTAGGCTATGGCAAATCGAGCCTTAATACAAAAGAGGATGGAAAATCTACAACACTTACCCAAAGTGTGATTCGTAGCAAAACAGGTGATACAACCATTATCGCTGGTAAAGATTTGACCACAGAAGCCGCTATTTTAGATGCAGGTAAAGACCTGAACCTTAAAGGTGCCAATGTGAACCTGAATGCGGGCTACACAACTGATGAGCAACATTCAGAAGTTCATAGCAAACAGTCTGGTATTTCGGTTGGCGTGACCTATTCTCCAGCTATGGCTGCTGCAGCTGCTTACAAAAACAGTATGAACAATGGTCAATTCTCTGATAGCGCCGTTGGTCAAGTGATGGCCCAAGGTGAAGCTGCTCGTAAGGCTTCTATGGCGGCGATGACGCTAGTGACTATTCAAGCAGGTAGCAAAAAAACAAATGAGGTGAGTAATACATCCAGCACTCAGGCTGTGATTACCCAAGCTACGGCTAAAGGCAATTTAAATATTATTGCAACAGAAGGAAGTATTAATAGCCAGGGTGCACAACTTTCAGCTGAAGGTGATGCCTTATTGCATGCTAAGGAAAATATTAACCTAAATGTTGCACAGAGCCATTCAGAGCAGACGGTTGATCGTAAACAAAGTGGTTTTAGTATTGATAACCGTGATTGGGCTGCACCTGCCGGAACATTTAAAAACAAAAATCAAGGTGATGGGCGTAATACACAAACTACGGTAACTCAGCTTTCGGTTGGCGGGAAAACAACCCTACAAACAGGGCAAGGCGACATTAATATTGTAGGTAGTTCGGTTGCCTCAAAAGGTGATGTGAATCTCCATGCTGCTCGTGATATCAATATCAAGTCGAGCCAGAACAGCCAAAGCCAAAGTGAGCAGAGTTCGAATAAAGGTATTGGTAGCGCGCAGATTTCAGATACTGAGCAGTTCTATGGCTATATGAGTGGCAAGAGCCAAAGTACAAGTAATAGTGTTGAACAACAACGTAGTCAGGTGGGTAGTTTAGAAGGCAATGTGAATATTCAGGCCGGTCGTCAATATACCCAACAAGTTGCTGATGTTATTGCTGCAAAAGATCTAAATATTAAAGCGCAAGATATTCAGGTTTTAGAAGGCCATAATACGGGAAGTTCATCTGAAAATAGCAAAGACTTAAAAGTTGGACAATTTAGCCGTGTGAGTTCACCTCTTATTGATTTAGTGAATGCAGCGGATAAAGCCACAAAGAGTCAAGCGGATGACCGTACGCAAGCATTACAAGCTATTGCAGCAGGTGCTCAAGGTTACCAAACTTATAGTGATATAAAAGGTGGAGCACTATTTAAAGCTGAATCTGGCATTGGTTTTAGTACCAGTAACAACCAGCAAAATAGCAGCTATGCCACTTCACAACAAAACAACCTGAAAGCTGGCGGCAATGTCAACTTAACCAGTACTCATGGAGATATTCACCTTCAAAATACTCAGGTGAAAGCAGAAGATAAGATTAATCTGGATTCTGCAAAAAATATTGTGCTGGAATCTGGCCAAAGCCAAAATAAAGCCGATGGTAAAAATAGCAATGCAGGTTTAAGTGTTGGAGTGGGAGCATCTGTTGGTGCACAAACAGGTGTTTATATTTATGGTGAGGCTGGATTTGGAAAAGGAAGTAACCATTTAGACAGCAATACACATAACCAAACAACACTAGATGCAAAAAATATCAGTTTAACCAGTAAAGGTGACACCACACTACGTGGAGCACAGGCAAAAGCAGATCGTATTGATGCGAATGTAGGCGGTCAGCTCAAAGTTGAAAGTTTACAAGACACTGTTGAGCAAAATACCAAACAAACTGGAGCAGGCGGGCGCTTGCAAGCTTCGTTTGGTACAGCTTGGCAAGCATCTGGTAATTTTAGCAGTAGTAAGGCTTCGGGTGATTCGAATAGCGTTAATCAACAGTCTGGTTTATTTGCTGGAAACGGTGGTTACCATGTAAAAGCAGATAGTGTTGACTTAAAAGGCGGTGCAATTGTTTCAACTGCAACTAAAGATAAGAATGATCTGACCACAAACCGCTTAACCTTTAGCAATATCGAGAACCAAAGTCAGTACGACGCGACTACAGTTAGCCTGTCTGGAGGTACAAGTTTAGGCAAAGGTAAAACTGGAGATAGCAAAGCATCAACACCAACCAATAATGACAATTGGCGTAATGCAACCAGCTTTAGCCCAAGCTTACCGCAACATGAGTCTGACAAAGACAGCAGTACCACTTATGCGACTTTAAGTGAGGGGAATATTAAAGTTGGTGGTAAGTCGACTACGGTTGAGCAACTGGGTATTCATAGCGATGCCTCGACAGCCAACAGAGGGGTTGAGACTTTGCCGAACTTACAGACTATTTTAGACAAGCAAAAAACAGTAGCGGATGCGACTTCTACGATTGCAGCAGCGACAAGAACGTATAGTCAGAATCAGCAACAACAGGCTGAAAAAGCAAAAAATGCTGAAAAGCAAAATGTACTTAATCAACTAGGGCTAGATAGTGATGCGCTGAAGTATTACGAAAGCCTTGATTCAGCGAAGCAAGAGGAATATCTACGTCAATATTCACCTGACTACGCTAAGGCAAGTGATATGAATCAAGCTTGGGGTATGGGCGGAGACAAGAGTCGGGCACTGAATGCAGTGACCATGGCAGTCACAGGCGCACTTGGCGGTCAAACAGACGTTCAAGTCGTAGCTAATACACTTGCCCCTTATGCAGCCAATATGATTGGAGAGAAGTTTGGACATGGCGAGGACAAGAACAAAGCTGCACAATTGGCGAGTCATGCGATTTTGGGTGCAACGCTAGCTTACTTAAATGGGGGTAACCCAGCAGCTGGAGGCAGCGCAGCAGTTGCAAGTGAAGCAGCAGCAGATTACTTAGCGAATCAGTACAAAGATGACCCAGCTTATAAGAATGGAAAAGGAGAGTTTGAACCGAACTTACTGCCTGAAAATGTGAAATCAAGTATTCGAGACTTAACGGCAGCGATTGGTGCAGTTGTTGGGGGCACAGTCGGAGATTCTGCATCGAATGTACAGTTAGCAGGTGTGATTGGTCAGAATGCGGTAGAGAATAATATTGATTCTCCTGCCGAGCGAAAAGCAAGCCAACAAATTATGAAAAAGGAGTTAAATGCTTCTTGTTCTGCTGCCGGATTAGCACCAGGTTCAGCGGCTTGTGGCCAATATCTTCGTAATGAAACATTAACAATACTCAAAAAAGCTGGAAGTTTAACAGCAGATTTTTTACCTGTTATTGGAGATATCAAAGGCTTCGTAGAAGCAGAAACGGTGGGAGATTATGTATTTGCCTCAGTGGGATTAGTTCCATTAGTGGGAGATGCAGCAAAAGATTTTTATAAAGCTGAAAAAGCTTATGAGGCTGCAAGCAAAGTAGGTGATGTAGCCAAAATGAAGGCTGCCATGCAAGATGCAGTTCATGCATGTTCTGGAAGTACATGTTTTACGGCAGGGACATTAATTGAAACAGATCAAGGTCTAAAAGCTGTAGAAGAATTTGTAGGCGGAGAACTAGTTTGGGCAAGAAATGATCTTACTTTAGAGTATGGTTATCGTCCTGTAATCGCAACGAAAGTAACGGCTGACCAACCAATTTTCCATGTAACAGTTCAGAATGAACAAGGACAGATAGACGTTCTTGAAACCACTGCTGAACATCCATTTTGGATTAAAGATTTAGGTTGGTTAAAAGCATCTTTATTACAGTCAGGTATGACTTTATTAGATCGTGATAATCAAGAGATTACGATAGTAAGTCAGGCATTAATTTCGAACAAACTGGAAACGGTTTATAACATTGAAGTTGAGGGATTTCATACCTATCATGTTGGTGAGTTGGGAGTATGGGTCCATAATGCGAATTGTTGTGATATTAAGTCAACTAATGCTTTTGTTCCTATAAAACCAAAATTAAATTATACCGTTGATATAGAGAATAAGGCACATGGATATCAAAATATTGATGTTTCAACAAAACAAACATTTGATAGTAACGGTATTCCTAAAGATGGTAAATTTACAAAATCATATTTATATTCTTCATTTAATGAAAATTCTGGAGAGTTATACATTCAAAAAATGGCAGCTTTACAACCAGGTAATGCTACAGGTAAAGAAATGTTATCTCAGGTTATTGAAAAAATAGGATATTCAAAAATTAAAACCGCTAAAGCTGAGTTAGCACAAACAAATAAAGAAGCTTTTGATAACGCGTATAAAAAATCAGGAAATTTGATCGATGCTGTTAATAATACGCCATTAGGTAAGTCAATGAGGGACTTAGGTTTTAAAGTTAAATCAGTAGAAAATACTAGTGGTATGCCTAAAGTTATATTTGAGAGGAAATAAGGTGCTTAAAAATTTTGTTCTAAAAATGATTGAATTAAAGCGATTTGATGATTTATTGAATCTTTTAAGTGAAGACTCAGTTTATTCATCTGATTCAATGAATAATATACCTCAAACAAAAGATGAAATTGAGCAATATACTCTTTCAGTACATCATATTCGTTTTTTAAAAAAGTTTGGTGCTACTGATCAAGTGGTAGTTGATGAGGATGGAAGTGTGTATAAATGGTATATAGATTATTTTAATAAATGGCTTGAAAATGGTGTTAAAGGATTAGAGATGATCGAAGTAGAAAATTATTTGAAAGATCACCCTTTCCCAACGATTTGAAGTATTTAAAATAGATGAGAGTTAGGACAATCAAAAACAATGGTTGATGATTTCGGAAAATGCTTTAGAGATTTATATTAGTAGCTGTATTTAGCTTGATTTTTCAGTAATGACTGGACCCTAAAAAAGCCTATCAATATTAGATAGGCTTTTTTTATAAAAAACACTAATGACTTTGAAATTAAAGGGAGATACACAAACTATTTTAGACAAGCAAAAAACAGTAGCGGATGCGACTTCTACGATTGCGGCTGCCTCCCGTACTTATGCCCAAGACCAGATCAAGAATGCAGCAGCGGAAAAAGAAGCGATTGGAAAGCAGATTGCCAGTCAATTAAGTTCGGAAGAACAAACCAAACTGAAAGAGATGACTGCAGCTGAGAAGGATGCATATTTAGCGCAATACGGTGTTTATGATGCAGCGCTTGCCAAAGAAAAAGCAGTAACCCAGCAATGGGGTATGGGCGGAGACAAGAGCCGTGCTTTAAATGCGGTAACTACAGCAATTACGGGTGCCCTTGGTGGACAAACCGATTTACAAGTTGCTGCAAATACCTTAGCACCTTATGCAGCCAATATGATTGGAGAGAAGTTTGGGCATGGAGAGGACAAGAACAAGGCTGCACAATTAGCAAGTCATGCGATATTGGGTGCAACGCTAGCTTACTTAAATGGAGGTAATCCGGCAGCGGGCGGTAGTGCAGCAGTTGCGAGTGAGGCAGCGGCAGATTACTTTGCAAATCAATACAATGATGGCAAAACAGCGATTAATCCTGAGACAGGTAAGTTCGATGCAAACCTATTACCGGAAAATGTTAAGTCAGGTATTCGGGATTTAACAGCAGCGATTGGCGCAGTTGTAGGTGGCACAGTCGGGGATTCAGCATCGAATGCACAGTTAGCGGGTGTAATTGGGCAAAATGCGGTGGAGAATAATACTGTTTCTGATATGGTGAATGCACATTTGAAAGGCAAGACACTAGCTCAGGAAGCAGAAGATCAAGTTAAAGAACAAGATGAAGCTTATAGAAAAAATAATTGTTCAGGTTTGAGTGCATCTGCTTGTTCTGCTCAAATGTATAAAGAGCGACGAGAGGTACTTTGGATAGGGACTAGCTTTATACCAGTAATTGGCGATATCCAGACAATTGCGCAAGCACAATCAGCGGCTGATGTAATTTGGGGAATTGCTGGATTTGTACCTGGACTTGGAGAGGCACGTAATGCTTATAAAGTTGCTGAGAAAGCTGGTGACTTAGCTGAAATGAAAAAAGCCTTGGAAAAAGGTGTAGCCATAGCGACAGAGAAAGGGCATATCAATAAAACCAAGATAACAGCTAGTCAAACTACTTTGACAGTAACCAATAAATCAGATGAACATTTAGTGAATCAAATTGCAAAAGGTAAAGATCAAGGTGGGAAACTAACTGAACAGTTATTTGACTCTTTAGCTAAACAAAATGGATTTACTGTAGTAAAAGGTGGGAAATATGGTGCAAATAATGGTTTTGACCATGTTTGGGTTGCAAAAGATGGGAGTGTGACGATTCTTTCGGATAGTAAGCAGATTAAAAATGGAACAGTCAGTTTAAACCCTAATGGTGCGGGAGGTAATACACAATTATCTTCAGACTGGATCGCTGCTGTTATGAGAAAATTACCAGATAGTGATCCTACTAAAATTGCAGTTGAACAGGCACGAATTGCTGGGAAGTTAAAAACAGCAGTAACAGGTGTTGATCGCGCTACAGGTAAAGCTGTGATTATTCCAGTTCAAGTTCCGTCTAAACTTACAATATCTAAAAAAGTGACCAAATAAAAGGAAGATACTCATGCAAATGAATATGATGTGTGCACGTCGAGAATTTAAAGATGCACAACAACGATTTGATCATATGACGATGGTGATTAATAGTTATTTAGAAGGGGGGGAGGCTATTTTATTTGATTTATCACGCCATATTGTGGAACGCACAGGAAACTCATTTGCTGCTATGGATAGTATTATGATGAGGTTTGATGGATTGATGTCCGGTTATTGGTTGTTTCATAAAGATTTAATCAAATTTAAGCAATGTTCCTATAGATATTCAAAATTGGCAATATTGCAAAGTGTTGATTATGAAGACCCAATGCCATTCTTTTTTCGTTCGGATTACACTAATGTAAAAGAACCCATGTTTCATATGCTGATGAGTGATAGTACCCAAATTCGTGATTTTTTAGTGAGGAATATCGAGGAAGTTGCAAATGATACAGAGGATTTAGATGATGAATATGATTTAAATTGTCAAATGATTTACAACACTTTACTGATGCTAGAAGGCAAACAATTAGAGCGATTAAAGCAGCGTAGTTTAAAGGTACTTGAGGCTCCAATTCCTCAAGTTAAGCAATTTGTTAAAGAGCTCGAATTAAGAAAATATGATTTTCATTTCTATGTGGCTTTTGCAGAGCAAGATATCGATGGGATGAAAAAAGCCTTAGAACCATTTTTTACAAAAAAAATAGCGCAAGATGCTGCTAAACATACCCTAGTCTATTTTGATTTTTATTTACAACCACAAGTATTAGTTTATGCAAAATTAGCATCTATGCATGGTTTTGATTTAGGAATAGATCATGAGATAGCACCAAAAGAGCTAATTCAATATCAGCCACTTCCTGAAGAGGAATATCAGGATATTGTTGACTTTATGAAGCCATATAAGTTGTCGTATCCGTATGAATATCTTCAAAACTGGATTGATTACTACACTCATAAAACAGATCAACTTTTTCCTTTGGCATAATCAAATACTAAATTTTCAAAAGCCTATCAACATTAGATAGGTTTTTTATAAGAGATATATTAGTGGTGTTGGAAACAGAAAAGTCATAATAATATTTAATTATAATTTTTATTAAGCCAAACTTTAAAAACCCACTGATTTATCAAATAATTTGACTGATTTATTTTAAAACAGTTGTCACTTTTTGTGCTTGACGACAAATATCGTGACTATTATTCTTTGCGTGCTGGCCTACATTGCCAGTCGGTTGTCGCAGACCGTACTTCAAGAGCATTAAAAGATTCTTCTTTTAGTGTGTATACCCTCGCGCCCCCTCTATGGTGGAACGGAGGGGGACACCTTCGGGTGTGCTGGGTCTTGAAGCCAGTCTGCGAACCCCCTTCGTTCTGCCACCATAATTTTAATGTCTGGCAGAACTCCCAATAAAAAGGAGTTGGCTTTGCACATCCATTATTTTTTGGCTCTCAATGCCAAAAGCTATAACGACACAACTTAGTTTGTAACGAGTTTGATTGCCATTAGGCTAATCAGGCTTTAAATCATCACGACCAAAAACTTAGCAACTATAAAACTTGAGATGTGCCAAACACAGTCTTTACGGCTTTGCTGTGCCTTTTTTTCTCCCAAAAAAGTATCTCATTTACAAACAACAAGAATTTATAACGGTAAAATTATGTCAGATTTAGACCTTTCATTTCGTGCTTTAAGTGTACTTCATACGTCACGTTTTTTATTTAATAAATATGGTTTTCATAATGTCGGCGTAGACCGAATCATAGCATCGGCAAATGTGACTAAAACGACATTTTATAAATATTTTCATTCCAAAGCACGGCTTATTGAAATGAGCCTAACTTTTCAAAAAGATGCGCTTAAGGAAAAAGTATTTTCACTGATACACTTGTCTCATGACTTAAGCGTACAAGAAAAATTAAAAAAGATTTACTTTTTACATGTCGATATAGAAAGCTTTTATCATTTGCCATTTAAAGCGATATTTGAACTTGAAAAAAACGTATCCAGAAGCTTATCAAGTTGCAACGGATTATAGACATTGGCTAATTAAAGAAATCCATCAACTTATTTTAACTCAAAAAGGTACAGCTACAGTTGAAGATGCCTATCTATTTTTATTTGTGATTGATGGAGCAATGGTGAGGCTTCTAGGGGAAAATAAAGTGGATGAGCGCGATAAGCTACTCGATTATTTTTTATTTATGGTTTTTGAGGTTTAGCTGATCGGCTTATATCATTGAAACGGATACGGACTTTAGCCAGTACCGTCAGTGGTTATCGTCGGACTATATGTTAAATGCATTAGGCCTTGACCCGGCCGCAGTGGGTGCGGTGAAAGATGCGGCTTCAGCACTGAAAGATGCCAAAGATGCTTATAGTCAGGCCCAGCGTGATTATGCAGCAGGTAAACTCACCAAAGAAGCATTGGATGACAGTAAAGCAAATGTTGCGATAGCTACAGCAAACTTAGCCAGCGCACAAATTGCAGTGGGTGCTTCAGCCGCCGCGGCAGCAGCCAGTTCCGCGACTTATGGTTTTACCATTGGTGCGAATGGTGAACGCATAGAAACCACAACCAATAACAATCAGACTCAGGGATTGGCAAGGTAGTAATTTAGAGCTGAATAATCTGACGCTGAAATCTGAAGGCCAAAATGCCAATATTCAAGGCAGTCGTTTAACAGCTACGGGCACAACGACTTTCAATGGAACTAAAGACTTAAATGTAACGGCAGGTACAGAACATAGTACCCAAGAGAGCAGTAGTAAAACTAACAGTCAAAGTATTAGTTATAGTTCAGGTGGTGGTGGAAGTGCTTCAATTGGCAAACAAACCAGTCAATCACAAAGTGAAAGCCTCACTCATGTGAACAGTGAGGTTGCATTAAACCGTACAGAAGGCCAGTTGAATAAACTCAATATTCAGGGTGGTGAAGTTTCCATTGCTGACCGAGGTAATCTACAGGTCAACCAAATCCATGTAGAAAGTTTACAAGATACGGCGAAAAGTAGTAACAGTAGCAAAGGCGGCAGTATTGGAGCTGGTTTTGGTTCAAGTGGAATCAGTAATGTTAGTGCTAGCTATAACCAAAGTAAGGGCAGTAGTGACAGTGCGTGGGTCAATAACACGAGTAAGTTGCTTATAGGTGACAAAGACCACGATGCTAACCTAGATGCAATGGGAGTTAAACAGGTTACGAATATTGGTGGTGTGATTGCCAATGCGACCAAGAATGCAGATGGTAGGTTGACCGATCATAAGGGGCTGAATTATAGCGGTGCGCTTGAGTTGAAAGATATTCAAGACCATAACTATAACAGTAGCCGTGGACTAAATGTCTCTACGACAATTGGTAAGACTACTCAAGAAAAAGATGGTGAGAAAGGGAAATATCCGAATGGCAGTACCACGCTTGGATTACAAAGCAGTGGACAGGAAACGGAGCAGTTAACAAAAGCGACGATGGGGCTTGGTACGGTTAAAAACACAACTGAACTGACCAATCGAGACATTAACACTACTCAAGAGATTACCCGTGACCAAACTACAGGAATGTTAAATGGTAGTGTAATGGTCGATCATCGATTACTGAGTGAAAGTGGAAGAGCGGAGATTATTCAGCAGCAGAAAGATTTGCCGCGGAATGCAGAAATTGTTGGAAAAATGACAGCGGCAGGCGTAACCAGTTTAGGCGTGGCGACGGCTGCTTTAGCGACGAAAGACCAAAATCTTAAACAAGCTTATGACACTGTTATGAATCCTGCACGAACTTTTGATTTTGTACAGAAGCATCCAGAGGCAGCAACGGTGCTCGAACAATTCAAAAATGGAAATTATGACGGTTTATTACAGACGAAAGGCAGCATTCAATTATTGGCACAAGCACTAGGGCAAGATGTGGATGTACTTACAACATCAATGACGTCATTCCTTGGTATTAAAGGTGCTTATGACCATCAAACAAATACTGTTGTTTTAGACGTAAATAATGAAAACAGATCATCTATCTTAAGCACAACAGGCCATGAAATAGCGCATGGACAAGGGATTAGCAATGAAACCTCTGCTGACTTGGTTGGTAAATCGGTAGATTGGGCATTCAGTTCGGGTGTTAAAAATAATGAAGCCACAATTGATCAATATAAAGATCAATTAGGTGATGGAAAGGATGCTTCTACTCAAGCACAAAATGTAGCTGTGTTAGAAAAAGACAATACTAAAGCATTAGACGCAATATCTGATCATGCAGATCAGATTGATGAAAAAACATCATATTGGCAAGATATAAAGCACTTAGATTGTTGGAGTAAGGAATGTACAGTTGCCTATCAAAAAATGGATGCTGCACAAGAAAAAGCATTTAGGCTTGGTCGGGCTAAAGCCGTTACAAAATTCATGAATGACATTAAAAACCTGCCAAATGTTCCAAAAGAAGTTTATGACGCACTAACTAACGATCCGATGGGAGCAATGGCAGCGATTTGGGATGGAGTCAAAAATATTCCAGGCGAGTTATGGCAAACAGGAAAGACTATAACAAATGTTAATTTAGTTGGTAACAGCCCAGCAGAGTTTGAAAAACTGGGTAATGCCGAGATGACAACAGTTTTAAATGCTGTAAGTGCGGGTACAATCACGGTTGCTAAGAAAGGAGGCAAAATTGTTGTTGAGGCCGCCAAGAAGGTTAAACTTAAGGCAGATTTTGATCCTAGTTTAAATGTTCAGACTAATGGTTTTTCTTTACCTCCTAAAACGACACTTAAAGTTATCAATATTAAAGCTGATCAAGCTATAAAAGGAACAAAAGAGTATGACATATTGAATAATCCGCCAGCAAATAGTCATGTTAAGCTAGATAATGGTACTGAGTTCAAGACTAATTCATATGGACGTGTAGATGAGGTTTAATTCCAACCTAGTTTAACAAAGAATCCTCGTGACAAACTGCAGTTGGTAAGCAAGGAAATAAGGGAGATGTTGGTGGGCACATTCAAGGATGCTCATTAGGTGGGACATGTGATAATTTTAATTTATTTCCACAAAATAGTAATTTCAATAATTCTGCTTATAAAAAATGGGAAAATGAGATACGTGGCGCTTTAAAAAATGGTGAGCAAGTTGGAAAAGTTAAAGTACAATTTGATAGATCAAATCCTACTAACATTAGACTGGATTCATTAAAAATTGATTATAGTATTAATGGCGTTAAATTACGAAAAACTTTTACAAATGAAAGTTCTAAGTGAGATATTAAATGAGTAATAGTATTGAAACACAAACAGAGATTTTAAACCAATTATTGCAAGTAATGCATAACAGTGTAGATGAACCATATGACTCTATGGAGTGCATATTTGATTATTATAAAGATCCAGATGATGGCTCTGTTTCAGTTGGAGAAAAGTTTTCTTATCAAATAAATGGTGAGGTTAAATCAGAATATTTAGTATATGATGGCCTGATGGTTAGTAACTTAGTAAATAAATTACACAACATTATGACTGCCCATACTGGAAGTAATTGGAAAGAGTTTATTTTAAGTTTAGATGAGAAAGGCCGAGCTCATACTAAGTTTATTTATGATGAAAGTTAATATTAACTGTTGAGATTTCGTTTTTTAAAATATAGAGCATGTCTAAATTGACATGCTTTTTTATTTCATGAAAGTTTTTTAGCCGAAGTAATTGATGGAAGTAATTTAGCAATTAAATTCTTCGATCAAAGTGCAGCGGTAAGTTATAAGATAAACGATGCGATAGAGAAAACAGGCATAGATCCCGCAACAGCAGGGTTAGCTTTATCTTTAGCATTTGGTGGACCAGTTGGTTTAGCTAGAGATTTAATAACCGATACCTTAGTAGGAGAACCGCTAGCACAGGGTAGTGATGCACTGAAGAATGAAGTTACGGCGGTTGTGAGAGATACGAGCTATGACACCGTTTCTGGCTATACTTCAAATAGTACAAAACAGCAATTATCGGGTCTGAATGATCCTGCATCACAAACAGCCTTACAAGTTTCTGAGCAATTACAACGCACTAAAGATGGTGTTGGCTTCTTGGCAAGTGTGGTGTTAGGGACTGGTGGTATTGCGAAGACTGCTAAGATTGATGGCAATGAGGTTGAGGTTTCTCAGACTGGAGGTATATTAGGTGGAGCACATAAAGAAACATCAAAACCTGTTAATGATGGGTTTGATTCGCATCATTGCCCAGCAAAAGATTGTTACAAGGGGGCGCCAATTAGCAGTGCAAATGGTCCCGCAATTAAAATGGAGCCTGCTGATCATAGAGAGACTGCTAGTTATGGCAATGGCAGTGTTGCCAAAAGATATAGAGCCAAACAACAGGAACTATTAAGCCAAGGAAGATTACAAGAAGCTGTAGATATGGATATAAATGATATACGTTCAAAATTTGGAGACAAATATGATCAACATATTTTGGAAATGCAAAAATATATTGATACATTAGAGCCAAAAGACTTTATTAAGAAATAGGATGAATATATGGACTTTTATTATAGTCAAACAGATGGTTTAACAATATTAAAGGGGATACGCAATCGTGAAGATGTACGTGCAGCCATAGGTGTAGAATATAGAGTTTTACCTAAAACAGAGTTTAGTGAAAATTCAACTGATTCATTTGGTCGGCTAATTGCTCAATGTTGGTATGATGAAGCTAATGTCTTAATTGAGATAGAACTTTATGATTTAGATGCTCGTTTATTTTTATCAGATAAGAATCTATTGGGAATAAGTTATTTTGAGTTGAAGGAAATATTGAAGAGCCTAGATATACTATATACCTTAGATGATGAAGGTTTAGGGGGTAATATTTTTAATGATACAGTTCGTTTTTATATCCCCAATATTGATGAAGAGGGAGATAATGCCAAAGTTGAAGCTATTTGGATTAAGGTACCCAAGTAATACAATTTTTGATAATTTCTTAAAATTACTCCATGAATGATGTTTAGAATTTAATTTAGAGGGTTATTGCTAGGCAATAGTCCTTTTTTATGTTTGTTTGTATAGCGCTATTGAATAACTTGACGCTGAAATCAGAGGGTCAGAAAGATGGAACTACCATTTATCATCGCTTCCAAAATGATGGTAATGGTAATTTCCATTGGAACGGTTCTACGAATGGTAAAACAGCAAGTGGGGTTGATAGAAGTGATGTTAGCAAAATTCCACCTGAAATATTGAGGAAGTAAAATGTTATTTGGTGATCCTAGTATTTTTGCCTTAAAGTGTATTGATGCTAATAGTAAGCAAAGAAAAGTCATGATTAACTTAGTGCTTGTTATAAATGGAATTGAAGTTGGTACATTAGAGGATGGCACTTATATTCCTACATTTAAAGCGAGCCTTAATAGAATTGTTAATCCAGAAAAGCTTGATATAAAGAAAGTAGAACTAAGCACAGAAGGAAAATTTGATTATTTCTTAAATCCTAATACAACTGGAAAATATATGGCAAGTTTAGGTGACTCCTTTGATGATTTTGATATTTTCTTTTATGAATATGAATCAAATTTTGTTGAATTCATTTGGAAGCTTCATAATCAAACAGTATTTTCATATCTTGATTTAAGAAGTGATATTACTTATTCAGGTAAGGTGCCTAAATCTTATTTATTAAAAATCATTAAAGAATTTTTAGAATGGGTAGATGCAGTAGATTAGGAGCTAAAAAATATATTAGGAAAACCCACTTAAATTTAAGTGGGTTTTTTAGTTAGTAGTAATAGCCAGTCTTAAATTTGCCAATGAGGTAGAAAAGGATAAACAAGGTCAGCCTAATGGCTCGACATTTTTCCTCAAGGATGGTCGGAAGCAAGATTGAAATATGAACTATCAGAGGCTTTTAAAAATAAGCCAGCTAATTTACGTCCACAAGAAGATTTTACTACTACACCTTCTGGGGTAAAAGTTAAGTTTGTACCACCTAGTGGTAATATTAGTCAATGGCGAGGATGGCCTTTACAATGATTGAGGTTAAAATGATTTTAGAATTTTCTTATACTTTACGTGAAGAATATGAAGGTGATGAAGGAACTCTTGTTCCACAATTATTTAGATTAGATAATCTGGATGAAAATAGAGGGTTTGAAAATTTTTTAGAAGGTAATGATGATTATTTATACTTTATCAGTAATGTTGATACAAGTAAAAAAGTTGAAAGTATACTTATTCAATTAAGTAATGTATTGGATGATAATAGTAATGAATGCCAATATATAGTGGATGGCTATTTTAGAAAGGCAGAGGTATGTAAGGATATAACTGCTTTTAATATAATGCCTAATATACAAATAGGTTATAGAGGTGGTATACCTACAGATTTATTTCTAAAAATTTTGAATTTGTGGGGGAGTATCTTAAATCGGGAAGTAAGGAAAAAGTAATCGTTGAAGTTTGATATTTATAATTGTTTCTGGTGGAAATTTTGATATTTTATTTTGTGAACCTAAAATCGTTTTTGTTGGGTTAATTTGGAGGCCTCATAATCAAGCAGTATTTTCGTAGCTTAGTTTAAGAAGTGATATTACTTATTAGGGTAAGGTATCTAAATATTATTAAAGAATTTTAGAATAACTAAATACCTGTAGATTAGGGGTTAAATAAGTATATTAGTAAAACCCACTTAAATTTAAGTGGGTTTTTTAGTTAGCAGTAATAGTTAAGAGTGTACCCTTATAAAGAAAAAGTATAGATGTATTGGCGAATGCGTTTACTGCATCGGCGCATTTGACAAGTACAGATGTTGTAGAGAAATTAACAAATCCACAATATGAGAGTGAAGTCCCTGAAGCTGAACGAGATACTTATGAGTCCTTATCAAATGAATTAAGTAATAGTAAGCAGGGAGCAGAGTATTTAATTAATGCAGCAGCAGGAATTGTTGTTGGAGGTATTAGTAAAGGGACTGTTAAGAACAATAATTTTGATATTGATATTTCTAAGCCAGGATTGGAGATCAAAAGTCGAGACTAATACTTAATAATAAAAAAAACCTGCTTGATCAGGGGCTTTTTATTTAGTTCATGAGAATTTAATGATTTCACTAATGTGGATTATGATAAATTCCTAAAAAATATCATACAGGAAGAGGTTAAGAAAAATGACGA
Source organism: Acinetobacter sp. AKBS16 (assembly GCF_002899995.1). Classification (NCBI taxonomy): domain Bacteria; kingdom Pseudomonadati; phylum Pseudomonadota; class Gammaproteobacteria; order Moraxellales; family Moraxellaceae; genus Acinetobacter; species Acinetobacter sp. AKBS16. The sequence goes on from NZ_POYH01000061.1 coordinate 42,793, forward strand.
ATAGTTTTTTAGATCATTTAATAGTCTTATTAGGAAAGTCTAATAAAGACAAAATTTTAATTGATTTTTTGTATCTAATAATTTTATAAAAAGCCTTCCTTCTTATCAAAGAGAAAAGATTTTAATAGTGAGATAGAATATGGGTATGACTTATATTATTGGTAAAGAAAAAAACTTTCTGATGAAATATTGTTGACTATTAATGTTAACTCTACTGTTGATGCCTATATATCAAGTTTGATTTCATATCTTTTTGAGAAAAGTTATCCAGATATATATGAACAAATTGTTGAACAAATTATTTTTATGCGTTTTGATGAGTTAAGTAAACAAGATTTTCATTTTATTATTGATCAGATTAATAGGTTATCAAGTAGTTTGGATTATTTACCAGATGATGTAAAAAATGGTATATATTGGTGGAATAAATTAATAAAACCCCTTGTAGATAGGGATTATAGGATTGTTTTATGATTTAGTATGTAGTAATACTCATAGAGTTTAATTGATATCATCAAGATGATTAGATTATAGTTTTTTCAGATTTAAGTAAAGATGATGAAATTATTGTTACAAATAATGTAACTGATGAAGAATTAGGACAAGCGGTACGCTTAGCCTATGAGAAGTGTACAAGTATTTATTAATTTATAAAAAAGAGGCTTCTATTTAATTATTAGAAGCCTGATTTTAGTTAATCTTATGCATATTGTGAAATTATAACTTTTTTAGTTAGATATTCTAAAAAAATTTGTTAACTACTTGTTTAACTGTCGATTATTTTAATTGCTGTATTTTAGTGCAAATGTCATTTTTTGTGCTTGACGATAAATAGAGTGACTATTATCCTTTGCGTGCTGGCCTACATCGCTAGTCGGTTTTGACGGACCGTATCATAGAAGCATTAAAGGTTTTACTTTTAATGCTTAGCCCCTCGTGCCCCCTCTGCGGCGGAATGATCTGCCCCCATAAAGTTGGACAGTTAGTTAAGCAGTTTTTATAAACTGGTTTCTATATTGTACAGG
>NZ_POYH01000062.1:0-43088 GCF_002899995.1 Acinetobacter sp. AKBS16
TAATATATTCAGGGTTAAAACTATTTTTTACTGCACCGTATGGAGAGCGAACACCAACCAGCCCCGTTGCAAACTGATCGAGGTTGGTTTTACCAACCACAATCGCCCCTGCTTTTTTTAGCTTGGCAACTACGGCAGCATCTTGTGTCGCTAAATATTGAATCTCTTTACAGGCAGCAGTAGTGTGAAATCCAGCAACATCTATATTATCTTTAACTGCAAATGGCACACCGTATAGTGGTAAGTCAGCAATATTCTGGTCTTTTAAAATATCAATTTGCGATTGAATCTGCTCGTTCGATGCAATTTCAATCCATGCATGGTCATCATTTTTAGTTTCTGCAACGTAACTAATCAAATCTTCAAGATAGATTTGCCCGTTTTGATATGCTGTTTTCCAGTCTTGAATTGTCCATAAATTTTTCAACACGCTACTCCTCATTTAGTCATTTTGCTGTATAGGCGGCATGACGGCATCCATCAGTTCTAGATGTCCTTTGATTACCCCTTTCAGCACAATAAATTGCTGGCTAATTTGTCTAAGCTCAGAACTCGCGCCCTGCATTAACATGACTTGCAATATCTTTTGTTGGTCGAGCTGAATATGAAGTGAACTAATCACCTGTGCTAAAAACTGTTGTTGTAAATCAACCAATTGATTACGCAAGGTCATTTGGCAAGCGTCATAAAGCAGCGTCAATGTGCCCACCATGACTTCATTGGCCTGTGCTTGCTCTGCAATCAGGTGTTTATTAATCATGTCGACAATGGCTTGCGAGCGACTTTCATAGTTCTGCTCGACAATTTTTTGGTCGAGCGCGTTGAGGGTCGATTCAGGTACGGTAATACTGATTCGAGCAAGCTTTTGTTTTGCCACAGTCTTATCCTTTTGTTTTAGGCAGCTGATTGTTTTGTTTGATATATACGCCTGCGCGTACGCTGAGTAATTCGACTAAAAAGGCTTTTAAAGTTTGCTTTGGTTGAACCACAGGTTTTACATCGTTCATATCACACCTCTAGCTTGGTATTACCAAATTCAGTTTTTGTATTACTAATAAGAGATGCAGAAAATGTGCCAGTTTTTAAGCGTGGTTTTGATGGGCTTGGTAGGAATTTATGAGTGATTTTTGGGCAAGAAAAAGCCCCATGCACAGGGATGGGGCTATCTCTTTTAATCCTTAGTTATGTTTCAATAAATCATTCTGATTAAAAAGGAATCCATCTTTAGGAGCCTCTATCTTTATATTATTTATTAAACTTTTAAAATCATTAATCGCTTTATTTGTATCATTACCTTCACCTTCATATGTCACTAAGATAACTCCAGCATTAGTACCTGATGAAGCACTAATAAGAAAACGTTTATCAAAGTTGGTTGTAAATACATTAGCTTGATAATTCATACCATTACTCAATGGAATATTAATATCCTCATTAACTAATGTTACCCCTTTCATTTTGACTAGTCCTTGTTTAGGAATTTGTAGAGAAGCAACCAGATATTGCATACCCTCTTCTATACCTTTAGGATAATATATTGAAATTATAATTGCCTGTTTACTCGCTTGTTTTATTGCAATTAACTCTTCATTTTTCCCTTTGCTAATATCCCACTGATCTTTTAGGTTAACTACAATATTTTTATATTTTACTTCTTGAGCATAAGTCGGAGTAAGTAAATAAAAAAACATAAATGTTAGTAATAAAATTCTTTTCATAATAATTCCATTTTTGTTCTTGAAGTATCATATTAAATATCATTCATGGAGTCGAATCTATTCCATAATTTAATTTTGTCTTTAATCTTATGACTGCTGAATCATCGTATGCGCCCATACCGATAAAGACTTTAAAACAGGTTTAAAAGACTGGCCTAGTTCGGTCATTTCATAAACCACCTTAATCGGTGCTTTTTCACCATAAACGGTTCGAGAGATTAAGCCACTTTGCTCTAATTGCTTGAGTTGAAGGCTTAAAGTCATTTCTGTGATAGTTGGCATTAATTGATTGATTTCATTAAAGCGTTTTGGCCCATCTTTTAGATAATACAAAATCACACATTTCCATTTTCCACCGACTATATCCATAGCCATACTGATATGGCATGGATACGTTTTTCCATTTACCGTAACTTCACATTTATTTTCAGTTTTTGCCATTTTTAAACGCTACCTATCAACTTTGATAGTTATTGTACGCCCATACTATAAAAATTATAGTGACTATTATTTTTATAGTTTAAAGGCACTCTCATGGCTTTACTGATTTTAGCTCATCCCTACTACGCTCAATCAATTGCAAATAAAACGATAGTGAATGCACTTATAAAAACCTATCCGGACCTTGAAGTGCGAGATATTTTCCAGCTTTATCCAGACTATAAAATTGACGTGAGTGCTGAACAAGAAGCGTTGTTACGCCACGACACCATCATTCTGCAATATCCAATGTTCTGGTTTAATATGCCGGCAATTTTGAAGTTATGGTTTGATGAAGTTTTTACTTATCAGTTTGCTTATGGCTCTCAAGGCGATAAATTAAAAGACAAAAAAGTCATTATTAGTATGACGGTCGGGCAAAAAGAAGCGAACATGGTGAACGACCAAGAAAACTTAATCGATAGCTTTTTAAAAGCGGTTCAACATTCAATTCAATATACGCAAATGCAGTTAAGCGGCACATTTTTGCTTTATGACGTATCGCCTTTATCCGGTAACCCAGAGTCAAAAATTAAATTAGAAGCTGTTGAACATAGCCATAAAGTATTAAAACATTTAACCGAAGCATAATAAAAAAGAGAGCATCAATATCGATGCTCTCTTTTGGTTTAAGCGACTGGTGCCAAAGTAAATAGCACTTGTCCTGTTTTTACGGTTTGCCCTTTTTCAATGGTAATGGTTTCTACTTTCATGCGTTCCGGCGCAATAATTGGAATTTCAATTTTCATTGCCTCAATCACTGCAAGAGTTGCACCTTCTTCAACAATATCTCCTGATGCACATTCGATTTTCCAGATTGACCCCGGCATGTGCGATTCGACTGCACAGCCTCCTTCAGGAATAACCACGGTTTCACCTTCATCAACAGTATCTAGGCTTTCAGAGATATATTCTTGTAAGCCCGCTTCGTGCCAACGGCGGCGCTCAGCCTCAAAGTTAGCTTGTTGCATGTCTTTAAAGGCTTGAATGCTGTCTTGATGTGTTTTTAAAAACTCGTTGTATTCTTTTAAGTTAAGCACACCATCTTCAATACGAAGTTGTAGTCGGCCCGCCTTAAAGTCTTCACGCATTTGTAGAAGTTCATTCTCAGAAACTTCATAAAACTTAACTTGGTCAAAAAAGCGCAGTAACCACGGTTTACCTTCTTCGAAGTTGGCATTTTTACGGTAACGGCTCCACATTTGGGTCGTGCGACCAACAAACTGGTAACCACCCGGCCCTTCCATACCATACACACACATATAAGCCCCACCAATGCCGACCGCATTTTCAGGTGTCCAAGTTCGCGCAGGGTTATATTTTGTGGTCACTAAACGTTGGCGTGGATCGAGTGGCGTTGCAACGGGTGCACCTAAATACACATCGCCTAAACCCATCACTAAATAGTTTGCACTATAGACAACATCTTTAACCGCTTGCTTTGAAGCTAAGCCATTAATACGGCGTATAAACTCGACGTTATCTGGGCACCATGGCGCATCTGGACGAACAATTTGTGTGTAGCGTTCGGTAGCAAGTTGAGTTTGCGAATCTTCCCAAGCCAAAGGTAAATAGACAGTCCGTGAAGGCACCTGCATATTTTGAATATCGGGTAATTCGGCTTCTGCCTGTTGAAGTTTCTGTAGAAGCTCCAGTTGATCAAGCTGGATTGAATCAAAGTGAATTTGTAGTGAACGAATACCTGGTGTTAAGTCAATAATACCCTGAATGTTTTGATCTTTGACCCATTGCATGAGTGCATGAATACGGAAACGTAAGTTTAGGTCGAGTACTAACTCGCCATATTCCACCAACAAATAGCTATTTCCTGCTGGTCGATAGGTCACGCTTGGTAAGTCAGCTTCACCTTCTAAAGTTGCTAAAACCGCATCTTTTAAAGTGTCATGTTCTGCTTGAATAGCTGGATTAAAATCGATCTGAGTTGTATCAGTCGCGGTTAAACTTTGATGATATTTTTGATCGAGTACTTTTGCTTGCGCATAACTCACGGGTACAAATTTGACCTTATCGCCTGCTTTTAGCTGCCCGATTTTCCAAAGTTCGGAATGAATGACTACCGCAGGGCAAACAAAGCCGCCTAAGCTTGGACCATCTGGACCCAAAATAATTGGCATATCGCCAGTAAAATCAATTGCGCCAATAGCATAAGCATTGTCGTGAATATTGGAAGGATGTAAGCCTGCCTCACCACCGTCTTCACGTGCCCACTCTGGTTTTGGGCCAATTAAACGAATGCCTGTCCGGCTTGAGTTGTAGTGAATTTCGAACTCATTGGCAAAGAACGTATCAATATCTTGTTTGATGAAAAAATCTGGTGCGCCATGTGGGCCATACATCACGGCAATTTCCCAGTTTTGGGTAAAGCTAGGAATTTGCGCTTGAGCTAAAGCTGTGGTCGTCTGAGCGGAATATTCAGTAATCGGCAGCATATCGCCAATTAATAAATTACGGCCTGCATGCCCACCAAACTGCCCTAAAGTGAAAGTCGCCTGTGACCCTAAATACTCAGGAACATCGAAACCACCTTTCCTATATAGCTACGGCAACCTGAACGGATAATCCCACATTTTAAAACTTGGCCTTTTTTTACATTGACGGTTTGCCACATCGGCACAAGTTCGCCATCAAGTTTTGAAGGCATGTCACCGCCTGTAATGACAATTTGGCTGTCGCAGTGAAACTTTAAAGTTGGCCCTTGCAAGGTACATTCAAGCCCTGCGGTATTTGGCTCATTGGCTAGAAGCTGGTTTGCCACAGTTAAACTGAGTGGATCAATCGCACCTGATGGCGGCACACCAACATCCCAATAACCTAATCGCCCTGTTACGTCTTGTGGCAGTTTGAATACCAGCCTGCAACACCTCAATTTTTTGAGTTTTCCATTCAAACGTATTTAAAAATCGGGTGGTTTGAGTACCCAAAGCAAACACATCGCAAGCAATAATGTTTTGTAAATATTCTAAATTGGTTTCAATGCCTGCGACTTGCGTGTTGGCAAGACTAGCGCTCATTGCCTGTATGGCTTGGTCCCGTGTTGCAGCAGTTACAATAATTTTGGCAATCATTGGGTCATAAAAAGACGACACCGTTGAACCTGTTTCAACCCATGTTTCTACTCGGGCTTGCGGGTCAAATTTAACATGTGTAAGCAGGCCTGCACTCGGCTGGAACTGTTTAATTGGGTCTTCGGCATAAAGACGAACTTGAATGGAATGTCCTGTTGGCTCTAACTTTTCTGTTGGTGCTGACCAGTCACCGCTTGCCAAAGTAACCATCCACTCGACTAAATCGACACCAAATACCTGCTCGGTCACGCCGTGCTCGACTTGCAAACGCGTGTTGACCTCTAAGAAATAAAATTCTTGCGTTTCGGTGTCCATGACAAACTCAACCGTGCCTGCCGAGCGGTAGTTCACCGACTGCATGAGTTGAATCGCAACTTTTTGAAGGTAGTCGCGTTGCTGTTCATTTAAATGTGGCGCGGGTGTTTCTTCAATGACTTTCTGATTACGGCGTTGTACCGAACAATCACGCTCACCCAACGCTAAAACTTGCCCTTTCCCATCACCAAAAATTTGCACTTCGATATGGCGTGCATGTTGTACAAATTTTTCTAAATATAAACCTGCATCTTTAAAATTGACCTGCGCTAAATAAGACACTGTTTGATAGGCATCTTTTAACTCTGTTTCATTCCAGACCAAACGCATGCCAATACCACCACCGCCCGCGGTACTTTTCAGCATGACTGGATAACCAATATGGACCGCTTCAGTTAAGGCCTCAGCTTCATCGGCAAGTAGCGAACTGCCCGGAAGTAAAGGTACATTGCTTTTAATAGCCAGCTCACGTGCAGTATGTTTTAAACCAAAATCGAGCATTTGGCTTGAAGTTGGCCCAATAAAGGCAATTCCTTGGCTTTCGCACAAATCACAAAACTCGGCATTTTCAGCCAAAAAACCATAACCGGGATGAATGGCTTCTGCTCCCGACTGTTTAGCAACCTCAAGGATTTTTTCAATATTTAAATAACTTTGATGGGCAGGTGCGGGACCAATCAAGAAAGCTTCATCGGCCAAAGTCACATGTAACGAGTCACGGTCGGCTTCGGAGTAAACTGCTACCGAAGCGATCCCGAGTTTTTTAAGGGTACGAATTACGCGACAGGCAATTGCACCGCGGTTAGCAATCAGAACTTTTTTAAACATGCTTACACCCCTTCCGCTTCACGGACAACCAGTTGAATTTTGGTTGGGTTATAGGCATTACATGGGTTATTGAGCTGCGGACAATTTGAAATTAAAACAATCAAATCCATTTCCGCCCGAACTTCTACATATTTTCCCGGACCTGAAATTCCATCATCAAATTTAAGCTGACCGTCTGGTGTAACAGGCACATTCATAAAGAAGTTAATGTTTGGGCCGATGTGACGGACATTTAAGCCATGCTTTTTTGCAATCGGGTGTTTTGCCAAGGCATACATAAAGTTGTTACGGCAACTATGCATAGGGTACGTTTCATGTGCATAGCGAACTGTATTACTTTCACATGAGCAAGCACCGCCAATGGTGTCATGACGCCCACAGTTATCATCATGAATAACCGCAATTGGACGACCCAAGTTACTATAGAGTTTAGTGCCCTTTTCTAAATAGATTTGTTGGTTGATAGCCAAGGTATCCATTGCGCTATAACGCTCAGTCGGGTTTTCTGCACTCATAAATAAAGTATCGACTGCTTGGTTTCCCTCAAGGTCAATAATTCGAAAATATTGGCCCTTTTTAACCTCGCACATCCACGCTTCGCCAGCAGGACAAACTTCATTTAAAACTGCTTTTTCAAATGATTGTAAAACTGTCATGATGCTTCTCCTGATTTAAATATTGCTAAGTGCGTAGTAGCGGGCTGTGTTTTGGAACGCACGCTGATTTTGCGAACATGCATCACGACAAATATCGCTGTCTGTTAGAGAATTGGCTTTAAATAAACTGAGTTGAATATCGGCAGGTTGATAGCTTGGGCTGGTGTCTAAACCATGCGGCGCAGCAGATAAAAATACTAAGCAGTCCATTTCAAAGCGCAGTTCAATGCTTTGATTGGTGTTGTCAGAACTGACATAAGACAAAGCACCGTTTTCATCTGGTGCAACTTTAGAAAATAGATTAACGGTGGCACTCAGGTCTTGGCTGGCAAGCCCGTATTTACACATTTCAATCAATAAGCTGTCTAAGCCATTTTGGTACATATCATTGCGGGCATCTTGAAATGTACGCGTACCGAATTGCTTTTCAATTTGTTCTGGTCGGCTTGGGCCACAAAGTGCATCATTCCAACCATGATCATCATGAACAATGGAAGCCATGACACGGCCAAGGTCTGAGTACAATACGTTGGAAGCTTTTAAATAGGCAGTGTGTTGCCCTTTTAAACTGTCGGGCATGTTGAAACGTTCAAGCACATCGGCAGCATTTACACAAAACAAAGAAACATTTGCCTGAGCGCCAAGCGATGTAAATCTAAGAATAGTTCCTTTTTGAATACGACCCGACCAGTGATGTCCGCTGGGTAAAAGTTCGGTCCAAATCGCCTGATTGTTATGATAACTTGCAGTGTTCATAGCTACTCCTGTCGGATAGTTTTAGACTTCCTCCCGGGCTTTTATCCCTCCGTGTAGTTCGCTAGGAACCGTGAACTCTCGGTCCAGTCATACATAAAGTATCGGAACCCTAGATCACTTTTGATTGGTTATGACTATGCAAAGGACATGCCAGCTTAGTATTACGTTTTTGGTGAAAAGTAATACTAAACTTGAGCCGTTTAGGTGCGATTTAAGTTCAAAAATAAAAAACTGCATTCAAAATTGTGCATCTTGAAAATAAAAAAAGCCCCTTTTATTAAGAGGCTCTAGAGTGAAATTATAAGGCTGAGATTTTTAAGGAAGCAGAATCACCTTACGGCAGTCCTCTTCTCTTTCATTAAAAATGCGATAACCTTCTGCGGCATCTTCTAATTTCATTCGGTGGGTAATAATCGTTTCAGGTGTTAATTCACCACGCTCAATCAATTCTAAGAGTTGCGGTAAATATTGATGCACATGAGTTTGGCCCATTTTAAAAGTTAGCCCTTTATCAAAAGCATCACCAAATAAAAAACCATGAATCGGGCCTGCATAGACACCTGGTACGCTGACTACTCCACCACGGCGAACCGCGGCTATACATTGACGAAGCGCTGCGCCACTTGAACCTTCAAGTTTTAAATTGGTCAGGACTGTTTCAATCACACTGCCTTTTGCCTCGAAACCAATCGCATCAATCACAGCATCGACACCGCGATAATTGTCAGTATTTTGAATAATAAATTCGGCTGCATCGACTTCATCAAAATTAACCGGAATAGCGTCATAGGTTGCCGCCGCATAGTTCAATCGATATTCATTGTGATCGACCATAAATATTTTTTCAGCGCCAAGCATCTTGGCACAAGCAGCACTTAATAGCCCGACTGGACCAGCACCATAAATTGCAACGGTTGAGCCACGTTTCACTTGGGCATTATTCACTGCCTGCCAAGCCGTAGGCAAAATATCGGTCAAGAAAAGCACTTTTTCATCTGACAGTGAGCCGGGTACTTTAAAAGGTCCTTTATTGGCTTTTGGCACGCGAACATATTCTGCTTGCCCGCCCGGTACACCCCCATATAAATGGCTATAGCCAAATAAAGCTGCACCCGGTGGAATCTGCTTTTTATTGATAATCGCGCCGCGCCCTGTATTGGTGGTCTCACATGCAGCAGTTAAGTCGAGTTGGCAAAAGAAACATTCACCACAGGCAATCACAAATGGCACAATCACACGGTCGCCCTTTTTGACTGCGGTGACGGCTGGAACCTCTTCAACAATGCCCATGAACTCATGACCAAAGATATCGCCATGTTCAGTCTTTGGGATTTTGCCTCGATATAAATGTAAGTCGGACCCACATATCGCTGTGGCAGTCACACGTAAAATAATGTCATCTGGTTCTTGAATAATCGGATCTGCAACCGTTTCTACTCGAACGTCTTCTGCACCGTGGTAAGTAAGAGCGCGCATTTGTTATTCCTCTATTTCCTATAATTGTCATTTGATTATGAGGAGGCTTTCTTTACGGTTTGCAACGATTGTTATTTTTCACGTAAGGCATATTGCTTAAATGCAAATGAGTTAAGGCTCCACTCCTACCAAAAAACGTGCAATATAGAGATGAAATCACGCCGACGAACTAGAATTCCACCCTAGTGAAAAGCATGCTAATATCCAAATTCTGACAATTACTCATGTCAAATTTACTTTAGAGGGAACAAGATGTTAAAAACTCAAAAAATCAACATCGTACAAGAATTTGATGCACCCGTAGACAAGGTCTTTGCCGCCTTAAGTGAACACGAAAATCTAAGTAAACTTTTTGCCCCTGCTAAAGTCACTCGCATTAGTAATGGAAAGGATGCACGTAACGGCGTTGGCTCTGCACGCAAGATGTCTATTCCGTTTACACCTTCATTTGTTGAAACAAATTTAGTCTACAAAGAAAATGAACTGATCGAGTACGCAATTACAAGCGGCATTAGCCCAATTAAGGCACACCGTGGTGTGATGCAATTTACTGACTTGGGAAATAACCGAACTCGTTTAAATTACACCATTAGCTTTAAAGGTCGCGTTCCTTTTATTGGCCCAATTATTAAAGCGGCTTTACAAAATGGCGTGAGTCGTGGCCTTAAAAAACTTAAGTTTTAATAGCCTCATACCCACTAAAAAAGCCCAGTGATGGGCTTTTTTATTTTACTGTTTCTAAACTTAACACTCAGACAGCTTTCTTAAAAAATAATCTAATAATTTATCTCGTTCATCTGTTTCCTCTTTACTTAAAAGCTGAACCATTGCCCCATCAATCAAAAACAAAAACATGTGAGCATCTTCCATTAAAGCTGTGGATTTGACGGTTAAAAGTAGGCCATGTATTTGAGTCAATAACCAGTTTCTATAATCAACCACCACTTTATAGGCAGTGGGATAAAACTTTTCAATTTCAAAAATGGCCTTAAAAGGCAAACGGTACAGCCCTTCGAGGTTGGCATGGAGATAAAATATTTTTCTCAGCTTATCAAACACCATAAGTTCACGATAAGAATGAATAATAGAAAATACCTCTTCTTTTAACCCATCTTTTTGAAAGGTTAAGCACATTTCAATGAGCCTTTCTTTTGAATGAAAATGGTTATAAAACGTGGCTTTGGTCATCTTAGATTCGGCAATAATTCGGTCAATACCGACTTTATGAAATCCATATAGGTTAAATAAATCTTTTGCTGTATGAAGCACTCTAAGTGCTCTAAATGAAGCTTCTAAATTTGGCATAGTTATACCGTTTAAAATAATTTTTTGTTGTATGTAAAAGAGATAGAAATACCGTCACTCTTAAATTGAGTGCTAAAAACGGGCATGCAAAAGCCGCACAATAAAGATGTGCTCGCCTATCTCGGGTTTATTGTTGCTATGATTTTTTAGTCGTAACGATGTTTAGGTGTAAAAACCTAGAGTCGATTAAACCGATTTAGAAAGTATTTAAACGGTATAAATAGAGAGATTTTGGCAAAGGCCAAAAATTGAGAAGAATTAGTACGCATAGCGGACTCCTAGATGAAATAGAAGCTCTACCAGATCACTGCTAAATGATTATGGTGGCAGAACGAAGAAGGGTTAGCAGACCAGTCATCTAGGAACTGGCACGCCCGAAGGCGTCCCTCCTCCGTCCTACCGCTACGAAGGGAGACGAACGAGTTCACCACCAAAAAATTACTTTTTTGATGATCTAGATGAAAACGGTCTGCTAAAACCGACTGGCAATGTAGGCCAGCACGCAAAGGATAGTATTCGCTTTTGTTGGCGTCAAGCGTAGGAAATGACATTTGTTTTAAAATAGATCATTAAAAAGTAAGGGGAAATAAAATAGTTTCTTTGTTATTTATTTCTTATTTAAATTAATATTTATATATTTATCTTAAATTTACAGACAATATAATTCAATAGTCTATTTTCAATAAATGATAGTCTTCTAATATTTCTATATTTAATTACTCATTGTATAAAAAATAGTTTTATAAGGAGGCTAACAATTATTTAGGTTTTATCTATTAAATAACTAAAAATCTAGAAATAAGAAGTTCTCCCGTTTTTACTTTAATATTCAATTTTAATAATTAAATATTTTAACTAATAAGGAGGGTTTAGCCCCCCCTTATATAAAACAATAAAATTTATTTCTAAATATTACTTCACTTTAAACGAGTTAAAAATTGGGTTAGAAATTTCTTGAGATTCACTCAAGTCATTACACCAATAATCCATGAAAGTGACCTTAACAAAAAACCGCTCAAATACAATTACTTTAATTGCTATACGAAACAAATTAAACTCTTGTTGATCGATTTGGTCTAAATAAACTTCTGAATATTCCTCAAAATGATCAACTTTACTTTCTACATTTGACCATTCTGATTGCGCTAATGGGTAATTACTAGCTAATACATGAAGTATGGATTCAGCATACTTCTGACGGCTCATTGTTTCTTGCTCTGGTCGATCCCACGCTCCAATAAATAGTTCCTTTTCTATAGGAGCGTCATATCCATCTGGTTTATAAAAAAACTCTATTTCACTTACCTCACCATGACTATAAACATCCTCAACACCATAACCAAGTGCTATAGGATCAAACATGCGTAATAACCATGCTTGAGACAATTGAATAATCCATTGATCGGTACCAAATTCCTTTATTTCCTTCAAATATGTATAAATATTTTCCGGCGGTACTTCTGCTTGCATATAAGCATCTGATATTAAATTAAAATGAGGCACACGGAAGACATCAGTATAATTAGTCTGCAAAGGAATATGAATTACATTATGTTCAGATAAGCCTTTTAAAACTCTATAATCCGTGTTTATTACATAAGCCTTTTCTGGTGACCAAAAGGCATCAGAACCCAAATGATGTTTAACTATTTCACGCTGTTCATCCACATGTTCTGTTTTTTCAAATATATCTTGTACTTGCTCAGTTAATTGAATGTAAACAGCATCATCTGATAACTTTTCTACTTTATACGCGGGGGTAGACAATAAACACTCTAAGCCAAATAAATCGACATAAGGTTTACCAAATACCGTTCCCCAATACATATCTGGTAACCAATGTTTTAGTTCATGGGAAAAAGGTGTTACCCCACGCCATCCTTCTTTAATTCCTAACTGTGGTTCCGAATGACGATTTGCATCAATAATTGCTAAGTCCGCATTAAATTGTAAGGTAGTAGTTTTCAGATAATTTATCAATTTATGCTGATCAATTTGAGTAAACTCTGAGGTAAGATATTCCTCACTATGCGTCTCTCCATGCAATGAAGGCCAAAAACTTCCTTGATAACGAGGCTTTTTTAAACGTTGGCACAATAATCGATCAGCGGCTCCCCCTTTGTCATTAGGAACTAATTTTTCTATTATCTCAGGTGAAAATGGGGTTTTTAATGGTTCCCAAAAACCACACTTCTCTGGAAGCATTTCTGGGAAAAAGTTACAGTAATTATGTACTCTTTTAAAAAAATCTTGGGGCTCTCTCAACATATTTGGAGTAAAAATTTTACTATGAATAGGGCGTTTAAACTTCATTTGATAATTTCCTAATATGGGTGGAGTGTCTGTTTAATAGGATCAAATCTTTGAATTGTTCCCTTATTAGATAAAATATTATTCTTTACTGTTTCGGATATTTTTGTGTTCATATTCACAACCAAACTAACTGGTTTTCCTGTTGCAGCATAGCCTCTAAGCTGTTTAGTATCTGTAAGATATTGAACATTCTTGAACTCAACTAATGTGCCGCCATTACCGAATGCATCTGGAATAATATTAATTTGCCCATCTCTCTCTGTTTTTATAGTAATCATTTGTCGATCGGTATTTCGCTTTACTCCCAATTTACTTGCAACACTGGTTTCAAACTCCTTTCCATTCATCCTATTGCGTGTAACAACATCTACTCTATTTTGATAAACTGTTTGAACATAAGAGCGATCTATTTTTAATTTATCTAGCTCACTCTTTGCAAGTTTTAATGACTCTCCCTTGCCTGGTTTTAAATCAGTGCCAACAACCAAATCTATTGCAGCCATTGCCCGATCAAATGGAGAGGTGCTTCGGCCAAATACAGTCAATAAATCATCAGCAATACCTATTAGCTCATCAGCACTCTGCTCCTTTAAGGATGCTACGATGTCATCTTTTGTGACTTGTTTCCCTGTTTTTCTTAAAGCATTATATTTATCCAAAGTTTTCACTAAAACTTTGCCTGTAGTTGTTGCTAATCGAACTAAAGAGTTATTCTGGATTGCAGTATCAGCACTGTTCGCAGCAGTATTAACATCATAACCTGTATATGCTGCAACCGTTCCAGAAACTAATTTACCAATATTCCGGATTTTTAGTTTTTCTGCATCAGTATATTCAATACCATTGGCTGGTTCTGGCATTAACCCTGCCACTATTTCACCTACGCCAGCGCCAATCGCACCTGCCTCACAGCTAGACTTCGTTGCAGCTGCTGTTGCACATCCAACAGCGGCGTGAGCAATTTTATGAATTGTATATTCAAATATATTCGGATCAACTTTATCTAAACTTGTTCCAATCTGACTAGCTAACTCTCCTTGTAATGCCCCCGCTAGACCTGCTAGTAAAGCAACCTGTAAATTATCGCCAAGATTCCCACCATTAATGGCAGTTTGTACCAAGGTGGATCCTACAGAGGTGGTAAAATTATTCATTAAACGATCAGGAAATAAAGTACTATCAGGTTTAAGATTCAATGCCGTACTTACCTGACTTAATAATCCAGCAGTTACAACACTTGCTGCTAAATTTCGGATCGACTCTTTACTACCCAAATCGTTTAGAGTTTTACCAATATCTCCCCCATTATTGATCAAACTGATACTAGCCTGAGAAGCTATAGTCGTAATTGCTGCTTGACTCATTGCAACAGCAGAGCCACCTAGAGTCGATGCTGTTCCACCTAGTGCACCGACTACTGTCGCCCCCGCTCCAGCAGTTGCTGCTACGACGATAATAGCAATAATCGCTGCCCCTGCTCCAGTTAAACCTTGTGATTTATAATCCCAATCCTTTTGAGTAAGGAGAACCTTCTGCCAATCCACATCATTACGATTGACTAAATCTTTAAGGTAAGTATTTCCAGATTGGTTTGCTAATTTTAAAATTTCATCCCGAAGTACTATTTTATTGGCATCTTTTTCGCTTATCGGTATTTGTACGCTCAGCCCACCAGTGGCTTTAAAGATCGGTGGTGTGGGACCATTAAAACTTGGAAGTTTGGCTGTTTCTGTAATAGAGCCTTTATCCTGCATAGATTGCCAGACAACTGAGTTAGAATCTCTTTTTTTAGTTTCGGTTATCTTAGTAACAATATCTTGTAGAATAATTTGCGCCCCCTCAACTGCATTTTCACCAACACCAGCTTTAATTTCAGCATGACCAAGTTTATTTTCAAACTCGGATCCTCTAATCCATGTGGTATTTCCTGAACTTAAATTGGTATTTCGCTGAGCAACCAATACAGCTGGCAACTCAGATTCAACAGAACGAGTTGAACTCACTGTACTTGTATTATATTTCACCCCAAAAAGCTTAGACTTTTTGGACACGTCAATTTGACTGAACTGGCTTGTCGGTTTAGTCCAGAGCCTTAAATAACCCCCTGCATTTAAGTTAATATTTCCATCATGACTCTGTAAATCTGTGGATACCAATGTGAGGCTTCCATTCGAAGAGATTTTAATATCCCTATTTGAAATTATAGAAGTAGGTGTAGGTGTATTGGTATTATAAGTTTCCGTTTCTGTAACCGTTTTACGTTTATACCAATTGCCAGTTTTATAAGTTTTTGTGGAGTATTTATATAATTCTTCTTGAGTTGCTTCTAAACGTAAATCTCCAGAAGCAGCTAAATTTACTCCATCAATTCCACCATTTAAGGAAGAAGAAACTATTGTTAAGCCATTATTTCCCCCAAGCGTTTCTATTTTTACCGATTTTGAACCATTAATATAACTTGGAGTATTAAAACTGGCATACCCATAATTATTTGCTCCAGCCACTCCATATTCAAACTCATCTAACAGTCCAGCAATATAAATACTGGTAGGCGATTTTTGTATAACGACATTATTGGGTAAAATTTCTGTTTTATTTCCAACATCTGGATCTTGGGATAACAGTCCTTTTGCCCTTATTAATACACTAAGTCCATCAACTTGAGTCCCCTCCAGTTTGATACCGCTATTAGACAATATATTGACATTACCTTTCGCCCAATAGGGAGTACCTGTACCGATAGCCGCAGCCTTTGTCCATGGTAATATTTCTGCATATGAATGCTCGATTGCCTTCCCTTTGGTTTTTAACATTTCTAAACCTTGAGACATGATATTTCTTTGCTGCACCATAGACTCAAAAGTTTGTGCTTTATAATTAGCTTGATCTTGTTTATATCGTTCAATTTGCGCATCTAAAGCAGACAGTTCTATGCCAATTTCTTGAATACGTTTTTGTGTAACGTAATCAACTGCCGTATTCTTAACACCACTAATGACAACATCACCATCTGTTGCTGTAATGTTAATATCTCTTGGTATAAAAGCGTTACTGGAGCTAGCTTGTAACTTTGCTCCATTAATATGCACTTTTGTTCCAATTAAATTAATATTGCCATCAGTCGTTTGTATTTTTACAACTTGCTCTGATCCATTTCCATTTTTTCCTCCATACCCATTCAGGTTTAATGCTCCATTTTTTGAAATAAGCTGGACATCACCTTTAGCATTCAACGTGTGGATCTTTGGGTCAATCGTTAAAGCACCATTGGTCTGGATGGTAAGATCACCATTTAAATCTTTGAGAACAGGATCACTTCTGAGAAAAGCACTATCAACTGCATTTAAGGTTAATGTTGCATTAGAAGGTGTAGTCAAAACATTGCCAGCCTCTAATGATATTGCCCCACCAGTATAGGTAGTATTTTGAGCAGCGTGGCTACCGCCACTTGTCATTGACAAAATACCCTTGGCTGTTAAATTACTTTCAACATAGGGTGTCCAAACTGTAGTTGTACCATATTCACCATTAATATAAATATTTTTCTTGCTACTTAAGGCTAGATGCTTATCAGAATTAGCTGTAACACCTAACAAAGTTAAATGATCTTTAGACGATATTTCAGTGTTACCTTTAGAGTTTAAAATACTATTTTTAAAATTTAATTTTCCTTCGCTATTAATTTTCAACTCATTAGCAGCTATAAAACTTGTTCCATTATCAACAACTAAATCATTCTTCTTATTATTGATATTAATATTCTGTGCTGTAATAGTCGTAGGACTTAAAACTGATCGGCCATTATCATCATTATGCATACTTACATCATTATTCGCCAAGATTTTAAGGCCATTATTACTTATAAGTTGAACATCACCTTGATTGGCCATTATATCTGTTGCTGAGATACTTAAAGCACCTTCACCTGTTGAACCAACAACAACGCCTTTAGCTCCGTTAATATTAGTTTTATCAGTAGTGATTACATCATAAGAAGCCATTGAATCAAAATGTTGCATAGATGATAAGTTAACATCTTTGTTCGCAAGCAGTGAAATCTTTCCAGCTATTGAATTAGCTTTTAAGCTGAAAGTTTTTAAATTACCCGCTAGAGCTGTAACGTTAATATCATTTTGAGCAGTCAATGCATTATCTAAAACCAAATCAGCAATTTCTGCGGTTAAACTAATATTGTTTTGAGAAGTAAGAGCAGTATTTAATGTTAATTGATCTGCTTGTAGCTGAATACCACCTTTACTAGAGAACCCTTGTGATGAAAGACTTAAATTATTCTCGGCATCCAATGCAACTTTCCCTGTAATCTGGGGTAGAACTTTTGTTGCATTGTTCCAGACCAAGTTACGCCCACTGTGAGCATTAATGTTCTTGACTCGTGTTACAGAATTTTCAAGTGCAAATCCAAGATTCTGTAAATTTACATCTCCTGAACTATATAAGTTTAAATCTTTACCCCCATAAATAGTCCCACCTCGAATATCAATTAAACCATCTGTATTTGAAGAATCTACTTGTAGGTTTATTGAACCCAAGGATGCCTGTATCTGATTTTCGTTTAGTGAGAGCTTACCTCGCCCAGATACATTTAAATTTTGTGCTGCTATTAATTTTGCACCTTGTGCTGCAACCACATCTTTTTGTGACTGAATATAAGCAGAACCACGATTACTGGTTATGCCTGCGTTAGTTGCCAGATTGATGTTCGCTGCATCAACATATAACTCCCCACTCTGCGCATCATTAAAAATTCGACTATTTGCTGCTAAATTTAAATTCCCTTTAGTATTGATGATTAAAGGAGAGGAAGCCAAGCTACCATTATTAATAATAATTTCTTTAGCATTTACATTCAGATTATTACCTGAATCAATATTGAGCATGCCATTACTATTGATACTACCTGATGAATTGATATCTGCAGCTACACCAACACCCGTTGTTTGCACACTGACTAAACCTTGGGTTTTACTGGTTGAACTGATAGTACCGCTATGCTCAATTTTCCCTGCACTGGTAATCACCAGATTGTTGACTGCTTGAAGTGTCCCCGCATTGGTAACGCCCAAGCCCTTTTCTGTACCCATCAGATATATGTTATTGGCATACATCCCACCTAGAGCTTTAACATCCACAGCCAATGTCGGTGCAGTTCCAGTACCTGTTTTAGCTGTAACATCCTGCAAATCTGTACTGACATTATTTGCCCCGGCAATCACCTGAATATCATTTTTGGCACGTAGTTCAGCACTAAGTTCTAATGCACGAGCATAGAGGTCCACATAGTTTGCATCATTATTATTTCCCCCTAATCCAAACTTCGAGTTAGGATTTGCTGAAACCGTAATTCTTCCTTGATCAACTGTGAACTGTTTGATACTGCCATCAGCATTTAACTGGGGCTTACCTGTAGTAAAAATTGCTTTATTGGCATTAATAAAGCCACCGCCTTTAATATTAATACCAGACGGGTTGGCAATAATCACATCTGCCATTTGCCCTGCAACTTCCAAATTCCCTTCAAAGCGTGAAGCGACTGTTGAATTTACTTCATTGAGGATGACACGAGCTTCACCAGTCGCTAAAAATGGGTTCGCCCCCACGCCCCCTACCGTTTTGGTGATAGCTCCTGTTCGGCTATTATTTAAAACAGCGCCTTCAGCCAATACATCAAACTGTTTATAGATATTGTGGGAAATACCATTTTTAGGAGTCTGGATATTAACCACTGGAACTGTTGTGCCTGCTGAGTTCTTGCCAGCAGCAATGACAGCTCGGTTTGCAGCATTTGCTGCACTATCTGCAATGATATCAGCATAGACTGGAGCAAAAGGTACCATTAAGCTCATACTTGTTACTAATGCCTTGACATGCCACAGTTGATGAAATGATTTTTCTTGTACCAGTAATTGCCCAGAACTCACTATTTCTGAGGATGTGGATTGTCCTGTCGCCTTGCTCTGACTCCTGACATTCTCAGCAACTGCCATAAACATGTTACGCGCTTTGTTAAAAACAATTCGATAAAGATTTTTATTCATAAGTCAGTTTTCTCTAATTAAAATTAATCTTTTTTCATAAGGAAACTTAATAAAAAGTATTTAGGCTAAATCCAAATATCCAGTCTTTTTTTATACTTTGCGGAGCGATTAGACCGCGCCCTGTAAAGGCATCCATATAAAAATGGTTCAGGTAACTACGCACCCCCACGACACTCCCCATCAGATGGCGCTGCCCAGCAATACTGTTCTCACCGTTCACCCACCCCTGATCTACAGCCATGTAAAATTGAGTATTAGGAATTTGTGTATTTACGCTGATTTCCTGTTGTAAATACTGTCCGTTATCGCCTGATAGCATCAGTTCTCCATCAAAACCTCGGACGCTGTAACGACCACCGATATAAAAACGATCATTAGGCACTAAAACTCGTGGGGCATATTGTCCACGCCAATTCAGACGGTATTGGGCTGACACATCTAAAAGCTGAAATGGCATTTGAAAACGTAAATCGGCACTCCAGATCGGTGCACGGGAATACCCTTCTGACGGTAATGGATTTTTATCAATGTCCTTAATTTGTTCTTCTGGTGCTAACAACGCATCAAAGGCGCCTGTACCATGCCGATAATCCAAACCCGCATCTAATACAGCATCCCCCAGATATTGCCGATGTTGGATCCCGGCATTCCAGCCTGACGTTCTTCTACGTTGGACTTCAATTTCAATATCATCAATAAAGTTTGAGTTTTGCTTATGGTAGAGCTTGCCATAGAGACTGGTTTTATGTTGCCCACTTCGGCTAAGGACTCGAGATACATTCAAGTTACCCTGCTCACTTAAGCCGTGATAACGTAGTACACTATTTGCACCCAATACATTTTGCTCGTATTGATAACGGCTATAGCTAGTACTGAAATCATAGTTTCCTAACGGAAGCTGATAACTTACAAAGTAGTTTTTATTTAAGTCTCGATGTAAGTTATCTAATGAATGACTAAAATTAAAAGAAAGAGAATCGCTTAAGTAGAATGGATTGGTAATACTGACTCCTAAGCTACCGATGTATTTACCAGTATCTTTACTACCTGAATTATCCAGGCCTAAATTTAAACTGATCTTTGAATGTGCCTGTAACTTAATAACCAGATCGCTATAACCTTGAGTTTCCTGAACAGACTCGTTTGACGGCAAAATTTGTATATCTACCGTATAAGCTCGTTTTAAGTTTTCTAGCCCCTGATCAAGTTGTTGTAAATTCAGGACATCACCTTCTTTAAAGGGTAAAGCTGCTTTAAGTTGTAATAAGGAGAGTTGCTCACCTTCTACGATGATTTTACGTAAACGCCCAATCTGCACACCAAGTCGCAAAGAACCTTGCTGGATATCTTGAGGGTCAACAGTAACCTGACTGGTAATAAATCCTTTTTTAATCAACTCATTTTGGGCAAAATTAACGAGGTTATGTAAGCTTTGCGTACCGATACATTTGCCAATGATCTTCTGGGGATGGTTCCAGATTGCCCGAAGCATAAAGTGAAATTTATAATATTCAGGGTCCTGTAACGTTTTGCTATCAAAATTAATATTCTTGACCTGAACACATGGCTCTTCCGGAACAACTATAGTTTTAAAATCCTGCAATTGGGTAGTGTCAGGTTTAGGTGGAAGTTGAGTGATTTGCGCTTCTAATTGTTGATTAAGCTCTTTTAAACGTTGTTCCTGACGTATACGATCTGGTAAAGAAATATCATCGATAGCATAAGCATGCGTAGCTAACCCATATAAAAGAAAAAAAGCGTGAGTAAAAAAAATTTTGTTTTGCATAAAATATTATTTTTAATTTACCAAATAGATAAAAAATCAAACAAAAACTACATGAATCATTCATAATCAACAATAAATGTCATAAAAAATTCATAATTGAAACATTTTGGAAATTTTTTAAATATTTTTAATTTTTATTAATGTATACCCATGATTTAAATATTTAGAAAACAATAATTGTTCATTAAAATTAATTTCCATCTTCTTTTATAAGATATAAATTCAATTCTTTTTATATTTTTAGAAGTATTTTACTTACTAGGCTAATTTTTATCATTATTATTAAAAAAGAAGATTTAATAGGAATTAAGCAATCTAAAACCACTCAACTCCTTACAAAGCCTTAATCAATCCATCAACTTTTTACGGCGATACAATCCACAGTTCCCAGAAAACAACGCTGCCAACAAACAAGTAATAATCGCATAAGTCGCAACATTCATTCCAAATAGCTCAACAGCTAAAATAATAGACGTTAATGGTGCCTTACTCGCCCCTGAAAACAAACTGACTAACCCTAATCCTGCAAGCAATGAAATTGGTAGGTTTAAAACTGCGCCTAAAGCATTACCTAATGTCGCGCCTACATAAAACAACGGCGTAATTTCACCACCTTTAAAGCCTGAACCTAAAGTGATAGCGGTAAAAATGGTCTTGTTAAAAAAGTCGTAGAACTCAATCGGCACATAAAAAGATGAAATAATTTTATCGGTACCCAAACCATTGTATTGCTGATGCGCAGTGAACAAAGTAAGTAGCATAATGACAATACCGCCCACCATCGTTCTTAAAGGCAAATACCGAACATATTTATAAAAAACGTCACTCGCAAAATGAATAGCTGCAATAAAGAAACGCGCAACTAAACCAAAGATCAACCCTGCCGCAATCAGGCTCATGAGCGTTCCAAAATGAATGGCTGGAAACTCGCTAATTACATAAAAAACATGCGGATGAACAATTTCGAATAGCTCAGGGATGGCCGAAGCAATCAGCGCCGACACAAAACATGGAAAAATGGCTGAGTATCTTAAATTACCTAAGGCAGTAATTTCTAAACCATAGATTGCACCTGCCAGAGGCAAGCCAAATACCCCCGCAAAGCCCGCGCCAATACTGGCGATTAAGCAAATTTTTCGGTTATCTTCCGAGATTTTTAATATATGGCTTAAGTGGTCAATTAAAGCACCCGAAAGTTGAACTGCTGGCGCCTCTCGCCCTGCCGAACCACCAAACAACTGCGTTAAAATTGAGGTAATAAAAATGATAGGGCTCATTCGTTTAGGAATAAACGACTTCGGCTGGTGAATTTCATCTATGAGTAAATGAGTTCCGCGTTCAATCGGTGAACCATATTTTTTAATGAGATAACCAATACCAAAACCCACAAAAGGCAAGAAATAAATAAGCCAGTGATGCAGGCTTCTCACTTTATTTGAAATATCAAAAGCCACAAAAATTAAAGTCGATGCCAACCCTGCAACGACTCCAATCACAATCGAAATGACGAGCCAGTAGACACTGTATTTTAGAATTTGATCATATTCAGATGAAGGTAGAATTTTCATTCGCTTTCTTCAATTCGCCTTTGAGTGAGTGCCAAATTCTCAAATTGTTTTTATGCTGCCAGCTCATTAAGTGAGAAATGCTTAAACTGGGCTAAAAATTAAAGCCCGCATATGCGAGCTTTCAATACAGTGATTAATTTTTAGTATCACCAAACTGTGACAAATATCTCATAATTACTGTATTTTTTCAAGACGAAATTCGTTAACGACAACGTAGAAAAAATTCCTCACCAACTTGATAGATAAAGGTTATGTTGAGTCTTAGCGAACTAAGACTCAATCAATTTAAAACTGTTCAAAGCTTAGTGAATACTCGCAATAGCAGTTTCTGCATGACAGGTCGCCCCTTTCTCGGCACTAAGCTGAATAACGCCACTGCGGTGTGCCAGTACCTGAACTTCCATTTTCATGGCTTCCATAATGGCAACCACTTGCCCCTCGGTGACCTGCTCACCATTTTCAACTTTCCAAGCACTAATCACACCATTGATGGGTGCCAGTAAATGCTCGGCACTGACTTCTGGCTCGGCTGTTTGGGCTTGAACGGCGGTTGCTGGCCCTTGTGCAAACATGCCCGCAGGTAAACCTAGACGGTGTAACTTGCCATCAATTTCAATGTAGCTGAGCAGCATTGGTTGTTGATGGTTTGGAATGCCGCGTTTGGTTGGCTTTAACTCTTGTTTAAAGTCATTTTCGATCCAGCGTGTATGTACATTAAATTCATCGGTAAAGCCAGGTTCATTGAGTACCGCACGGTGGAAGTCTAAAACCGAAGCTACACCTTCAATTTTAAATTGCTTTAAAGCACGTTTCGCACGGGCAATTGCAACTTCGCGGGTTGGACCAGTGACAATCAGTTTTGCCATGAGTGAGTCAAAGTGGCTAGATACCAATGAACCAGTTCGAACGCCAGTGTCCACGCGTACACCGTTACCAAACGGCGCTTCAAACAAACTCAACATACCAAAGGCCGGAATAAACCCACGTGCTGGGTCTTCGGCATTAATGCGAAACTCAATGGCATGACCTTGAGCTTTCGGTGTTTCTTTAATAGAAAGCTTATGGCCTTGAGCCACGCGAATTTGCTCAACGACCAAATCGACTTTGGAAGTTTCTTCAGTCACTGGGTGTTCAACTTGCAAACGTGTGTTTACTTCTAAGAAAGAAAGCTTGCCGTCACGACTCAGTAAATATTCAACTGTTCCCGCACCCACATAGTTTGCAGCCTGACAAATATTTTTTGCCGAGCTTAAAATTTGCTGATAAATCTCATCGCTAATAAATGGCGCGGGCGCTTCTTCGACTAACTTTTGGTTACGGCGTTGCAAAGAACAATCACGTGTACCAAGTACCACAATATTGCCATGTTGGTCGGCTATTACTTGCGCTTCTACATGGCGCGGTTTATCAAGATATTGCTCGACAAAACATTCACCACGGCCAAAGGCCGCTTTTGCTTCACGTACTGCCGACTCATAAAGCTCTTTGACTTCTTCGAGTTTCCACGCGACTTTTAAGCCACGCCCACCACCACCAAACGCGGCTTTAATGGCAATTGGTAAACCATATTGTTTGGCAAACTCTAAAGCTTCATCTGCATTGTTGAGTGGGTCTTGCGTACCCTGAACCAACGGCGCACCGACTGAAGCAGCAATTTTACGTGCTTCGATTTTATCACCTAGTTTTTCAATAGCGCTTGGAGATGGTCCTACCCACTTTAAACCTGCATCAATCACAGCTTGGGCAAATTCGGCACGTTCAGATAAAAAGCCATAACCCGGATGCACCATCGTCGCTTTTGATTTTTTTGCAACTTCGATAATGGCTGGAATATTTAAATAGGTTTCACTGGCAGTCGCACCAGCCAAGCCCCATGCTTCATCTGCAAGTTCGACGTGCATGCTACCAATATCGTCATCTGCATATAACGCGACTGACGAAATTCCCATGTCACGGCAAGCATGAATAATACGAACGGCAATTTCACCACGGTTAGCAATCAATAATTTTTCTGTATTCATCATTCATTCTCAAAATCTGTAAATTCGGCAATTTTTTTAAATTTGATGCGGCAACCTGCCGGAATCTGTGCCACCAAATCCCAATGGTGTTTAGCAACAGAGGCAATGACCGGATATCCGCCCGTTAAAGGGTGATCATTCATAAACAAAACGGGTTGGCCACTCGGTGGAATCTGCAAAGCACCAATACATGTACCTTCACTTTCCAGTTCATGGGTAATTTTGCGAGTTAGAGGCTGTTCACCTGAAAGTCTTAGCCCGACGCGGTTACTTTCATTGGTCACGAGCCATTCTTGCTGACAGAGCAGCTCAATACTGTCTTGTTCAAACCAATCAGTACGCGGTCCCATCACAATATCTAGCTCAACGACTTCGCCAGCTTTTGGCAAATCACTTTTACCCACTTCATTTACACTAATGTTGGTCGCCTTCACCTGTCCTTGATAAATGGTATCTCTAAGCTTTAATGGTTCTGGCCCTAATACCGCCAAGCTGTCAAACGAAGCACTATTGAGTACTGGTTCAACGTCTATACCACCACGAACGGCCAGATAGTTTCTTAAGCCTGCTGTTGGTGGTTGAATGTGAAATTCATCGCCTTCATCCAAATCAATCGGTTGATAGCTTGCAAAGTCTGCGGTTTGACCGTCAGCAAATTTCACACGAATGTTTGAGATTGCGCCTGCTACCGCAATAACGCCTGCATGCTGCATTTTGGCTTTTAGGCCGCCATTTAAAACTTCAATGACAGGTGTATCGGTTGGGTTACCCACAATACGGTTGGCACTATGCATGGCAGGTAAATCCATTGCACCAGCCACGCCAACACCAATATTGGTCTGGTTTAAACGCCCTTCGTCTTGAATAAGCATTTGTAAACTTGGCGCAGTAATTGTAAATAGTGGCACCGATTGTTTCGGCTCAGCCTTACGTGTGATTTGCTGCGGTACAGTCACCGTAGTTGGACGATGCGTGACATCTTCAAAATGTACAGTCATGCCCGGTAACAGCAATTTTTACGCTCTAAATCCCACATTTTTTCTGTTGTTGTACCAATCAGCTGCCAACCACCCGGACTGTCTTTTGGGTAAATACCAGAGTATTTTCCAGCCAACCCCAAAGAGCCTGACGGTATTTTTTTACGGGGAACCGTTAAGCGTGGAATATCGGTAAAAGGCTTATCGGGACTGCTCATATACGCAAAGCCCGGCGCAAAACCAATAAAAGCCACATTCCACACGCTTTGGTGATGTTTTCTAATCACATCAGTAACAGTCAGCCCTTGTAACTCGGCAACTTGCGCAAGGTCTTCGCCGTTATAGCAAATCGGCACAATCACTTCTTGGCCGCTACGCTCAAATCCAGAATCAATTTTGAGGCTCTGAATTGAAACAACTAGCGTTTTAAAATTGGTTTCGATCTCATTAAAAAAAACCAAAATTGTTTTTGCAGCGGGGACTAAGTCTTTAATTCCATTCAATTGCGTATTTTGCAATTTATTGTACAACGCCAATGTTTCTTCTAAGCTCGCAAGCTCAATCAGAAAACAATCGGCGTTTACCGATAAAAAACGCATTTGCTTATCCTTTTTAATTCTTCTTTAGCTATTTAGCCCATCCAAGCACGGTCAGGAATATCGGTAATAAACATGTAACCCGGAGCATGACTAATGGCAAAAGGAATTTTCGAGTTCATGACTGCTGCTTGCGGTGTTACCCCACATGCCCAAAATACTGGAATTTCACCCGCTTCTATGCGTGAAGCATCACCAAAGTCAGGTTTATTTACATCCTTAATACCTAAGCTTTCAGGGTGCCCGATATGTACAGGTGCCCCATGTACACTTGGCATACGCGCTGTAATTTTTACCGCTTCACTAATTTGATGAGATGGAATTGGTCGCATGGAAACCACCATATTTCCTGAAATACGCCCTGCCGGTTCGCACTTTATATTGCTTAGATACATCGGCACATTGGTGTCATCATGAATATGACGAACTTCAATACCCGCTTCTTGCAAAGCGGTTTCAAACGAAAAACTGCAACCAATCAAGAAAGTCACCAAATCAGGATGAGCATTATAAATCTCTCTCGCATCGGTCACTTCATCGACCATTTCCCCATCTTTCCAAATGCGATAGCGAGGGAAATCGGTTCGGATGTCTGAGTCTGCGGCAAGCTTAGTTGCATAGATGCCTTCTTCGAGCACATCAAGCACTGGACAGCTTTGCGGGTTACGGTGCGCATAGAGTAAAAAGTCATATGCCCACTCTTTTGGCACCGAAATCATGTTGACCTGCGTCATGCCAGCCGCCATGCCTGCCGTTGGTTTATCGAAACCAGCACGAATTTTTAAACGCGCATTTAACGCGGCTTCAAGCTGAGCTGGGTCGACTTTAATATCCTTATACATTGCGCTCTTCCTTATGCTTTATTTACAAACGGGCGGATTTCAATATTATTTTTTACAAGCTCGGCTTTAATGGCAGCCGACATTTCTAGTGCACCTTCGGTGTCACCATGTAGGCAAATCGTGTCAGCCTGAATTGGGGTAAATACACCATCAATTGACTCAACTCCACCATTTTTAAGCATAGACACTACACGGCTCGCAACAAATGCCGAGTCGTGTAAAACCGCACCTTCTAGACGGCGGGAAACTAATGAACCATCACTGTTATAGGCACGGTCTGCAAAAGCTTCTGATACAACTTTTAAACCAGCAGCTCGTGCTTGCTCGACTAAGTTTGAACCCGCCAAAGCCACTAAAACCAGTTCAGGGTTATACATTTTAATGGCATCAATCACTGCTGCTGCCTGAGCTTGGTCATGTGCAATGGTGTTATAGAGCGCGCCATGTGGTTTAACGTATTGCACTTTTGAGTTTGCCACTTTCGCTAAACCATCGAGCGCAGAAATTTGGTAAAGCACGTCGGCAATCAGTTCGTCACGTGACAAATCCATATTACGACGGCCAAATCCAACAAGGTCTGGGTAAGACACATGAGCACCGATGGTCACGCCAAGTTCAACCGCTTTACGAACTGTTTTTAAAATGCCGAGCGGATCACCAGCATGAAAACCACAAGCAATGTTCGCACTGGTCACGACAGGTAAAATCTGGTCATCGTTACCCATTTTCCATGAGCCAAAGCTTTCGCCCAAATCACTATTTAAATCTACAAACATGGCATTATTCCTTTATCAATTCATGTCGTCTGGCTTAAAGTTTGGTCAAATAATTAAATACTGTCGTAAATGACATATAGCCCATCCACCACGTTAACAGACATGTTAATCCACCTAAAATAAGCAACCACTTTGGATAGTTATAATTACCCATTAAATCTTTACGGCATGCAGCCACATACACAAAAATTGTAAGACCAATTGGCAACACCAATCCGTTAAAACCACCTACGAAAATGAGTAAGCCTGCCGGAGTTGCACCCAATAACACATAGAGCAATAACGCTAATGCGATAAAGGTAATGGTCGTATAGTTGATCTGTTTTGGTGTTAAGTTCTTTTTAAATGCAGTAAAGAATGAAACTGAGGTATATGCTGCGCCGATCGTGCTACTAATACCAGCTGCCCAGAAAATTAAACCAAATAATTTAAAACCAAATGTGCCTGCCGCATATTGGAATGCTTGGGCTGCCGGATTGGCATCGTGACTGGCTAAATCAATATGAGCACCGCTTACTACCACACCTAAAAAAGCCAAGAACAACACATAACGCATGATGCCGACTACAACAATGCCCTTGGTCGCAGCTTTGGCAACTTCATTAATATTTTCAGGTCCAACAGCGCCTTTATCGAGTAAGCGATGCGCACCTGCGTAACAGATATAACCACCAACTGTACCGCCAACAATGGTGGTAATAATGGCAAAGTCGATTTGGTCTGGAGCAAAGGTTTGCTGAACTGCTTGCCCAACAGGAGGCATTACAATGACGGCCACAATAATAATCAGTAAGATTTTAAGCAATCCCAACACGATCATGCTTTTATCCATGGCAAGCGTTGCTTTTTTAGAAGCAAAAATCAAAATGGCTAAGGCGCCACTTAAAATACCACCCCACTTTGTGTCTAGGCCAAAAAGTGCATTTAAACCTAAAGCCGCACCTGCAATGTTACCGACACTAAAGAAAAACCCACCCAATATCACCAGAAACGCCAGTAAATAACCACTACCCGGTAAGGCTTTATTGGCAATGTCTGATGCACGCATCTGGGTAAGTGTCACCACTCGCCAGATATTTTGTTGGACGACATAATCAATCAAAATAGAAATTAAAATTGCAAAGCCAAATGCAGCACCTAACTTAACTGTAAATACAGCAGTTTGGGTTAAAAATCCTGGCCCCATTGCAGAGGTCGCCATCATAAAAATTGAGGCAACAATGGCCCATTGGCGATCTGATAAAAAAGAAGATTTCAGTAAAGACATATTAATGCGTTCCTCATCCATTTGAGCTTAACAACGCTATTTTCAAATTGAATCAAGAACATCATTTTTTGTCCCAAACGATATTCTTTAATCCTTTTAAATGACAAAGATTCCCTGTTCCCCAATTAACATAATCGGTGATCAAATCTTGTGTTTAAAATAAAAACATAGCTAATCCCTACGAACAATAAGACTTTTTACAGAAATTTAAAATTTTAAACTTTTGATTTTTATAAACTTATCTTCAAAATAAAGAGTAGGATAAATTTTACTTATTGAAGTACATAAGCTGCTTTTATCGTTTTACCTACAAAACAGCTTTTTTTAATAAGAAAAAATAAGGATAAAAAGCATTCAAGAAATATCTTATTTTTTAATTTGTTCATTGAGTCTTTTCATGGCACTTTCTGAAACCTGAACCGCTACTTCAGTTAATTTTTCTTTCAAAGCAACGTCATTACCATGAATATAAATAGACGTGAAATGAAAGGTTTTTAAACGGATGGGCGTATTTAATATTTCCAATCGTCCGTCGGTAATTTCCTTTAATGCCGTTAAGGTCGGCACGACCGCAATACCCAAACCTTGCTCTGCTAGACGCAATAACGTCGCTAAAGAATAACTGGTAATAGAAAGTGGTTCATCAATCCCCTTTTCTTTCATTTTTGCCTTTAATTCTTTATAGGGATAGGTAATTTTTGGATAGGTTAAAATGGTATGCGACATTAAGGTTTTAAAAGACATTTGCCCAATTCCACCTTTAAAAGATGGCGCCGCCAAGAAACTCAGTTCAAAGTTACAAAGCGACTGCTCAATACATTCAAAAGCCAAAGTTGGCCCAAGCAAAAAGGCCATGTCCAAGTCGCCTGTACGTACCCCTTCTTGCAAGTTAGGGGTCAGATCTACCACAATTTCAACCGAAACTTTTGGGAATTCCTGTTGAACTTTTTCGATATATTCAACCAACCACGTATACACGATAGTCTCAGAAACGCCTAAACGTATGGTTCCGGTCAGGTGCTGATTTTCGGTAAGTTCTGCGACCAAATCAGTTTCTAAACGCATAAACTTTTCGGCATATTTAAATAAGGTCATGCCTTTATGGGTCAGTTTAAACTGCCGTAAGCTTCGGTCTAAAACTTTAAAACCTAATTCATTTTCAAGAGATGTGATTTTTTGAGATACCGCAGGCTGCGTGGTTTGTAATTTAGTTGCTGCCTTATTGAAGCTATTTAAAGTCACCACCCAGTAAAATGCTTCAAGATTCTTTAAATTCACGTTTCGTCCTGTCTTAAAAATTCCTTTACTTTTATAGTATGTAAGCTTTTAGCTGAGTTAGGCTACCCATTTATTCGTTTTTATTTGAATTTGGCTTATTTCACTCTCACAAAAATAATATCCAAATCTTTTTTAGGCACAAACTTGGTTTTGATCATTTGAAATTGAGTTGGGCTAATCTTTTTGACTGGTCCATCCCAACAAAATGACACTAATTCATTTTTATCTCGCTCAATAGTGAGCTTAAAATTTTCAATCGGCTTTGCCCAATTTGCACCCGTCGTCAAAATATAGCCCAAAGCACTAAACGGCGAATTTTCTGCACTGGCTTTTTTTAAGCCTTGCTTAAATTGTTTATCCATACAAAATTGCTGGTTATATTCATCTGGATAGAGAGCAACTGAACCGCCCACCAAGGGTTTATATTCATGGTGAATTTTAGTCAAACTATTAGCTTTGAAGGTTTGCTTCCAGCTATAAATGACTTGAGATGACCACGAGATTACATCATCTCTTAGAAATTGAGCTAAAATTTTCTGCATTTGTGGTTTATTGCATTGTCTTAACCTATCTAGATAAGATTCATAATTATAGAAAATAATGTTGTTTTATATATAATAAATTATTTTACATATAAAACTTTAGCTCTACCAAATTTAAGATCATTTGGTGAGATGAGATTATGGAAAGATTAAATTACGATACAGTTATTGGTGCAGACGGTATCCATTCGCCAGTTCGTACAGCCCTTTTTGGTGCAGAGTCACCTAGATTTACAGGAATTGTTTCTTTTAGATCTGTAGTATCTACAGAAAAAGTTAAACATATCCCAGAAATAGAAGCATTTATTAAATGGTGGGGTGATACTCCACAAAAACAAATTGTCACTTTCCCATTAAATCAACGTAAAGAAACTTTTATATTTGCAACAATCGGGCAAGAAAGTTGGACTGAGAAATCTTGGACTAGTGCGGGGGGATCTTCAAGAACTCCTTAATTTTTATAAAGATGCAAGGGCATTACTTCAAGCTTGTGAAACCACTTTCAAAAGTGCTCTATATGAACGAGATCCTTTATTAAAATGGTCTGTTGATAATGTCACATTATTAGGCGATGCCTGTCATCCAATGCTACCTTTTTTATGGCTCAAGGGGCAGGAATGGCTATCGAAGATGCAGTTATTTTAGTTCGAAGTTTATCTAATATATCTTCAAAGTTAGAAGCAAAAATTGCCTTACAAACTTATGAGAATTCTCGCAAGGAATGTACGGCAAAAATACAGATAGGTTCGAGAGGCAATCAATGGGTGAAAGCCCAAGAAAATGCTGACTGGGTTTACAGTTATGATGCATGGACTACAGAATTAATTACTTGAATATTTTTATAGCATAAGCATTTGGTTTTTATAAACTGCTCACTACTTTTTAAATGCTCAGATAGAAACTCCGACTTCATTTAAAAAACCGTCCTAGAGGGCGGTTGCTGAATATAAAATCAACAGCATATAGAAGTATAATGGATCAATACTTCTATACTTTTTTAGGTGACTTTTTATCGGTTTTCATAAAAACTGGCTTAATCCAACTCTAATTTTTGTCTCAATTTTAAAATATCGACCAATCCTTTATCCCTTTTCTGAGATAAATTGACATCTTTATAATGTGTTAAAAGTTCTTTAGTTTGTTCTTCTAGCAACTCAGTAGTTTCTTCAGAGTGCTGAAAATTTTGCATATCATTCCACCATTCGGTCATAGGCGGTCCTAAATGGTGAATTGCCTCTTTAAATCCCTTCTGATTGGCAAGTTCCATATTTATGTAGGGGCCAAATAAAGCCCATCTCAGCCCAGGCCCACTGGTGATTGCGATATCAACATCTTCTGCTGAACACACCCCTTCGTTAACCAGTGAAAATGCCTCTCGCCACAAAGCAGCTTGTAAACGATTTGCTACATGTCCTTTAACTTCTTTATTTAAAACAATCGGATGCTTACCCAAACTTTGATAAAACTCGGAAGCTTTCTTTAAAATTTGCGGATCTGTTAATTTTCCACCCACAATTTCAACCAAAGGTAACAGATGAGGTGGGTTAAATGGATGACCTAAAAAAATACGCTCGGGATGAGTTGCATCTTTTTGAAAGTCAGAAACTTTTAGACCTGAAGAACTTGAAGCAATTAGTGTTTTTTCAGGGCAATATGAAGTGATTTCTTGATATAAATTTTGCTTTAAATCTAACCGTTCCGGTGCATTTTCTTGAATAAAATCGACATCAATCACCGCATCTTTTAAGTTGTTATAAAGCTCTAAATTTAGAAAAATATCTTGTAAATGATGAATTGAATCTGTTTGCTGATCTAAAGCGAGCAAATCACTAAGATTTGCCTGTATTCTCTTTTTAAATAATTCTTCGTCTATTGGATAAGGGTCATATACCTTTACCTTAAAGCCTTTATATAAAAATAATGCTGTCCAGCTTGCACCAATGACACCGACACCAACCACACCGATTGTTTTAATTCCTTCCATATCTTCCTCGTGACCTTATTACTTCAAAACTTTTCTTATTCCTTGCATGACTATAAAAATAGTCGACTTCTTACCTTTTCTCAGTTATTCAAAGCCAATTTATAATAAGCACGCCTAACCAAAACTTCATACCATTATTGTACTTTTCTTGCATTACCTTCATTTTTTAAGCAAATTTTGGCTACTGCTTGCAGCCCTATAAGCACTAAGGGTGTATGATTGGCAAGATTTTGAGCCATTTAACTTTAATATGACAAATACATTTTCTGACCACAAGCAAGTTGAAGTGGTATCTACTTTTGCTGAACTTGTGAATACACATTTTCAGGGAAATAAGAATGCTATTTGTTGGTACAGAAATTTGGTGGGCGACTTTAAAGAAATTGTGGCTAAACTTGAGTTAAAAGAAAATATTACCGAAATTTCTACTGAAGACCTGTTAGCACTTGAGCTTTCAGAACAAGGTGATTTGGCTCGAGATATTATTTTAAAAGACATGCAGCTCTTAACTGATATGGGTGCATCACCTGTACTTAATTTACTTAAGCATTATGAACGTGATGAAGAGCTCAATTTTATTTCAACAGATGTCTATTCATTTCATGTTGATCGTTCCCCTATTGAAACCGACACATTCTTATGTACTTATCACGGCGCTGCTAGCGATATTGTGCCGAATGATCAGGTTGAACAAAAAGTTTTAATTCCTGAAATTAGAGAAAAGCTCAAAGCTTTACATGACGGCCCAGAAGCCGAATTTGAAAGCTTTTTAGCAGAGTATTTTTTTGATTTACATTATCAGCCTAAACCCGATGCACAATCTATAAATTTAGGTATTGGAAATATTTGGCGTTTAGCGGTAGATCATCCAACTCAAAAGGTTTTACCGTGTGTTCATAGAGCACCTGTTGAAAAAGATGGCGAGTATCGATTGCTGTTGATTTGTTAAATATATTGCCACTCCATGACTGAAATGACTTGAAGTCATTTTTATTCAAAAAAACTGGCTTACCTAATCTTGCTTAAGATACTCCAACAATGAATAAAATAAATTTGAAGAGTGAATAAAGAAAAAATAATGAAAAATTATGATTTAAAGTAGTTGACCCTTACGTAACGTAAGCCTCTAGCATAAAACACGCCTAAGGAATAAGGAGCTAAAAAGATGCTGTTAAAAGTTGGTGAATTGGCTAAGCAAACAGGACTTACTGTCCGTGCTCTTCATCACTATGACGATATCGGTTTGCTCCAGCCTTCGGTCCGTTCCGATGCTGGTTATCGACTATACACCCCTAAAGACATTGCTCGTTTGCATCAGATTCAAGCACTACGAGGACTGGGAATGTCGTTAGCCGAAATCCATACGGTTCTTGAAGACCCCAATCTTGCGCTTTTACCGATTATTGATCAGCAGATTCAAGCAATTGATCAAAGACTGGCAGAGCAGAAAAAATTGCGAAATCAGCTTGGACAATTGAAATCTCAGCTCATCAATGGTGAAGGACTTGATTTGGAGGATTGGCTAAATATGCTGGAGCTTATAGCAATGTACGAGAAATACTTTACGCAAGAAGAACTTGAAAAGCTTACATTTTTACAATCAGGTACTAAAAGCCACCAAGAATGGCAAGAGTTAACTCAAGCAGCAAATGCACTATTTAATGCTGGAGAATCATCTAGCAGTGAAACCGCTCAAAAGCTCGCCCATAAGTGGATGAAAACACTTGAGCAGAATACGCGCACCAATCCAGAATGGCTTGTTAAATTAAATAACATCAATTCAGCAGAACCTGAATTTCAGGAAAAATTAGGAGTAATGCCTGAAGTTGTTGAGTTTTTACTTAAGGCCTTTTCAGAGAGTAAGCTGAGTATTTTTGCTCGTTATTTATCTGATAATGAGTTTGCTTTTTTAAAGGAAAATTATGTTCGCAAAATGAAAAAATGGCCTCAACTATTAGTCGATATTGAGAAATTGATTGACGCTGAGGTTAAACCGAATAGTGAAGGAGCAAAGCGTTTGGCACAGCAATGGCTCTCTATGCTACAAGGTTATACTGGCCAAAATCCAAGTACTCAAGAAAAGATCCGTACAGCAATGCAAAATGAACCAAGCCTTGCTGACGGTACTTGGCTCAAACCAGTTACCCTACACTTTCTAGAAAAAGCAGTAGCAGCACTAATGCGTGGTGCTTAGTTCTATCTATCAATTTAAATGGCTCTTTTTTTCAGGAAGAGCCATTTACCCGTAAATATGATTAAAGTAAAGAAACAGTTTCAGGATTTTTTGTCATAAAACTGAATATTGCAGACTGTGATTCAATACTAACTAAATGACTTTGAAATTCTTTTTATAATTCTGTCCATTCTCGCAATTGCATAAGTAATGTATTCAAAATAATATTCAGACAAATAGATTATAACTTTACATATTGTTTAGCTTATAGATCAATACTAAGAAGACTGTGAAGTTAAATTTAAAATGAATCATTTTGGCAGTTAAAGCCATCCATATTTAATTAGAGAAACATTTGATATGAAAAAATATTTATTATTAATTTTATTCAGCTTTTATTCGGTTCATTCATTTGCTTCGGACAAACTACATGGCAGTGTTTGGAAAACTATTGATGATGCCACCAATCAACCGAGAGCGCTAGTAAGATTTAGCCAAGACAAAAATGGAGTTCTATCCGCAAATATTGAAAAAATCCTTGTTCCAAGCGAAGCCAATAAATGTACGATGTGTGAAGGGACTTATAAAAATAAATCTTTAATTGGTTTAACCATTGTCAAAAATTTAAAAAACGTAGGTCAAAATAAATATGACAAAGGATCTATTCTCGACCCACAGTCAGACAAAACTTATCGTTTTAGTGTAACAGTATCACCAGATGGGGAAAAACTTACCGCTCGCGGCTACATTGGTATTTCTGCAATTGGCCGAAACCAAACATGGTATCGAGTTAAATAAGCTTTAATCGCTTTAAAGTGCTGTTTATAAAATTGCATGGTTTTTTTGAAGTCATCATTTTCCTCAAAAGCCATGTAATTTTTTAAATATCCTTAAGTTAATTAATAACTTTAATTATGTACTCAACCTATAAATAAGTAATTTTAAAAAGCTCTATTTTTTTTCATGCCCCAATTTCAACTCAAAAGATAACTACCAATTTTAAGTGATAAATAATTCTTTTTTATTCATAAACATAAACTCATCTTTGCATATATCCATTCCATTTTTTCATATTTTTATTAATCATAAATTTTCACTAAGATCGAATAAATTTCGAAAACTACTGGAAATATAATGTTGTTTGGAACACATTTTCACTTAAAAAATGCTGTCTTATCAGTAGGGGTTCTCAGCTTTGCACTTTTAACTGGTTGTGGAAATAATTCACAGCAGAATAATGAAACTAAGGCAGAAGCTTCTCAAACTGCGCCTGCTGCTGAACTACCGAAAGAAGTACGTTTTGCTTGGGGTGGCGGTCCCCGAGTTTGGGTTCTTGGTAAAGCTGATGGAGATTTTGAAAAAGCTTTAGGTACAAAAATTAAGTGGGTTGAATTTGCTTCGGGTGCAGATGTAATTAATTACTTCGCCGCAAATGAAATTGACATTGCACGTTTTGGCTCAAGCCCAGCTGTTGCAGGTATTACTCGCGGATTACCCATTGAAATCATTGGTTTGGAAGGTCTAATTTCTAGTGCAGAACGTTTAATTGTTCGTCCTGATATTAAAAACCTGCAAGACATAGTTGGTAAAAAAGTTGCCTTCCCTGCCAACTCCACTGCACAATATGCTTTAGAACAAGCCCTTGCATTAAATAAAATTGATAAATCAAAAATCAAATTAATTCCACTTAAGCCTGCTGAAATTGTTTCTGCATGGACACGTGGTGATATTGATGCAGCCTATGTTTGGGGACCATTTACTCAACAGCTAGAGAAAGAAGGCGGTAAAGAAATTTATCGTACAACAACGCTGAATGAAAAAGGTATTTTGGTTTATAACAACTTCGCTGTCCGTAAAGAGTTTGCAGAAAAACACCCTGACCTTGTTATTAAATTTTTGAAAGCTTACCAAGATCAAGTTGATGAATATAAACGTGATCCTAAAGCTGCTTCTGAAAAAATCTCTAAATACTTAAGTCTTCCCTATGACCAAGTCGAAACTACACTTGCTGGTATCGAATATATTCCCCTAAAAGATCAAGCCTCTGAAAAATATTTAGGTGCGACATCAAATGATGAAAACTCAGGCTTGGCTAAAGCCACCCAAGATATTGCTAAATTTTTAGTCAGTATTGGCGAGCTAAAACAATCTGATGTTCCAAAGAGTTATGCGCCTAATATCGACAGTAAATACCTTATTGAAGCGACAAAATAAGGTTATGAGATGATTCAGTTGAACCCGTTTAAAGTAAAAGTGATTAGTACATTATCGCTAATCACTTTTGTGATTATTTGGCAGCTTGTGTGTACATATAAACTTGTCTCACCAATTTTGTTGCCCTCTCCTCTACAAATTTTAGATACAGTTTTAGATTTATTTAAAAACGGTTACCGAGATGCTCCTTTTTATCAACACATTTTAGTCAGCACGGCGCGTGCCTTCTTTGCATTCTTCGTTGCAATCGTTATTGGTGTGCCTTTGGGATTATTAATGGGCCGTAGTCCTGTACTTAATGCCGTTTTAGATCCATTTGTACAATTCTTACGCCCTGTTCCCAAAATTGCCTTAATCCCCTTAGTTGTAGTGTGGCTAGGGATTGGCGAGGAATCTAAATTTTTCCTTATTTTTATTGCAACTTTTCTTAGCGTCATTGTGGGTGCAACCGCAGCAAGCCAAAACGTTCCATATGGTTTGATTCAAGCAGCACAAACGATGGGCTTAGGAAAAACAGCAATCTTATTCCGTGTCATTTTACCCTCTTCACTTCCTGAAATTTTCACTATTCGTTTATCTATTGGTATCGGCTGGACATCATTAATTGCAGCAGAAATGGTTGCAGCGACTTCTGGTTTAGGGTGGATGATTATTAATGCAGGTTCTTATTTACGTACAGATGTTGTCATTGTCGGGATTATTTTACTTGGAACAATTGGCTTTATTTTAGATTGGCTCATTGTGAAAGCACAGCAAAAATGGGCCCCTTGGACAGGAAAAGCATAATGACTCAACCATTTATTGAGCTAAATAATGTTCAGAAAATATTTAAACAGAACAAAACGGAAAATACGGTCTTAGAAGATATTAATCTGAAAATTCCTGAAGGTCAGTTTGTTTGCTTACTTGGGCCTTCTGGCTGTGGTAAATCAACTATTTTGAACTTACTTGCTGGTTTTGAAAAACCAACTTCAGGTGACATTTATGTAGATGGTCAAACCATCTCAGCTCCGGGCATTGACCGAGCTGTTGTATTCCAACAGGCTCAGTTATTTCCTTGGCTCACAGTAAAAGAAAATATTCAATTTCCACTTAAGCAATCAAAAGCTGAGCCTAAATATATTACCGAGCAAACTGAATATTATTTAGAAAAAACGGGTTTAAAGAAGTTTGAAAACCATCGCATTTGGCAAATCTCAGGCGGTATGAAGCAACGTGTTGCGCTTGCCCGTGCTTGGGTTATGAAGCCAAAGATTTTATTGATGGACGAACCTTTCGGAGCTTTAGATGCCCAAACACGTATTTTGATGCAGGAAACACTGACTCAGCTTTGGCAAGACAATAAAACTACCGTTTTATTTGTTACTCACGATATTGATGAATCTCTACTTTTAGCAGATCGCATTATCTTAATGGCAGGTCACCCTGGCCGCATCGCCGAAGATATTCAAGTAAATTTACCTCGTGACCGCACCATTGAAAATATTGCGCCACAGCAGGAATTTATTGAAACCAAAAAACATATTTTAGAAATTATGCGTAAAGAAGTAAGTCGCATGATTGATTACATACACTAAAATTTTAGGACATTATTATGTTATTAAGTCATTTGCCGCGCGTTCAACTGGTTCATGCGCCTACTCCTCTAGAGTTTTTACCTAACTTAACTAAAGCGTTAAATGGTCCGCAGATTTACATCAAACGAGACGATGCTACAGGGTTAGCTACAGGTGGCAATAAAACCCGAAAATTAGAATTTTTAATTGGTGATGCACTTGCAAAAGGTGCCACACATGTACTCACTCAAGGTGCAACTCAATCTAACCATGTTCGCCAAACGATTGCAGCAGCCAATAAATTTGGCCTAAAGGCATCTGTTTTACTCGAACAACGCGTTAGTGATGGTACAGAGGAATATTACAATAACGGCAACTTATTACTCGATGAGATTTTAGGCGCAACATCAATTGAGGTTGTTCCGGGTGGCACAGACATGGCGGCGGCTTTAGAAGCCAAAGCAAAAGAATTAGAACTACAAGGTGAGCGTCCGTACATTATCCCGGGCGGTGGCTCAAACGCTATTGGTGCTTTAGGTTATGTCTCAACAGCAATTGAATTAATTAACCAACTTAACCAGATTCAACTCGCACCAACTTATCTTGTACATGCAACAGGTAGTACGGGTACTCAAGCTGGCCTTTTAGCAGGTATTGCGGCAACTCACTCAAACTTACCAGTCTTGGGTATTAGTGTTCGTGCTGAAAAATCTAAACAAGAAGAAAATGTTTATAAACTTACTCGCGCAACATTAGAACATCTTGGTTTAAACGCAGATCTTATTGCTCGTGAAAAAGTGATTGCAAATAGTGACTATGTTGGCGATGGCTACGGTATTCCAACTGATAGCATGGTTGAAGCAGTTGAACTTCTGGCTCGAACTGAAGGTATTTTGCTTGACCCTGTTTACTCAGGTAAAGGTTTTGCGGGCTTAGTTGATCTCATTCGTCAGGGCCATTTCACTAAAGATGACAAAGTGATTTTCCTTCATACAGGCGGTGCCGTAGGCTTATTCGGTTATCGTAAAACCTTCTCTAGCAAAGATGCATACCGTTTATAAGATGACAGAATTTTCACAACTCCCCACTCTTGGAATTTTGGGTGGCATGGGACCGGGCGCTGCTGTTGATTTTCAACAGCGTCTGCTCGATACAAGCCCTGCCACTAAAGATCAGGAACATATTCCAACAATCGTTTGGAATCACGGCGGTATTCCTGACCGACAACTTGCACTTAAAAACCTAGGTGAAAGTCCTTTAAATGCCATGTTACATGGACTAAAAATTTTAGAGCGTAGCGGTGTTTCTAAAATCGCAATTCCGTGTAATACCGCACACTTTTGGCATTCTGACTTACAGCAACACACCCATATTCAAATCTTAAATATGGTTGAAATTACGGTGCAACAGATTTTAAAGAATTATCAATCTGGTGATAAAGTCGGAATATTGGCAACCAAAGGTGCCCTTTCTACTCAGTTGTATCAAATTGAGTTAAGCAAACATAGCATCCCTTTTATTATTAATTCAGATGAAGAAATTGAACAGGAATTTATGCCCGCTGTTTATGCTGTAAAACGCAACGAAACGGCAAAAGCGGGTATCGTTTTTCAAGAGTTAAGCCAAAGACTCATAGATAAAGGTGCGGGTTCGATTATTTTAGCCTGTACAGAAATTCCCATTGGGTTACATGCAATCCAGTCTCCAATTTTAGATGTGAGCTTTGATACCACACAAATTTTGGCAGATGCTTGTGTAAATTGGTTTTATCGAGATACACAGCTCTAAAATGATGTTCTTCAAATCTAAAAGCTAAATAATTGGCCGAAACCAAACATGGTATCGAGTTAAATAATCAATGAGTAGCTTGTGACCAACTCTCTTTAGCTACTCACCGATCATAATTACG
Source organism: Acinetobacter sp. AKBS16 (assembly GCF_002899995.1). Lineage (NCBI taxonomy): Bacteria > Pseudomonadati > Pseudomonadota > Gammaproteobacteria > Moraxellales > Moraxellaceae > Acinetobacter > Acinetobacter sp. AKBS16. The sequence continues at coordinate 40,479 of NZ_POYH01000062.1, forward strand.
GTCTATATGTGCACTATGTAAATTCTGTATGTAGACCGTATTATGACCGATACTTGGCCTGAATCATCAGCATGATAATGACGAATAGCGAAGGTATGGCAGCAATCACAAATAAATGGGTAATGACCAGAAATTGAGAGAGATAACCGCCAAATAACGGCCCAATGACAGAACCCAAACGAGCAATTCCAATACTCCAGCCCACCCCTGTAGTACGAAGTGAAACTGGGTAATAACTGGCCGACAAAGCATTAATGGCAGGTTGCCCACCAACAATGGCAAAGCCGGCAATAAAAATGATAATAAACAATAAAACGATATGACTAACAGAATAGCCAATTAAAGCAACACTAATTACTGCAACCAAAAAAACAGGAATTAATACTTTATAAAATCCTGTCTTATCAATTTTAAGACCCATCACCACACTACCAATCGTACCGCCTAATTGTAGAGTGGAGCCGATCAACAATGCCTGATTTAATGAAAGCCCGGACTCTTTGGCCAAAGTCGGTAGCCAATTTGCCAGAAAATATAAACTGATCATATTTAAAATACTGATGATCCAGATGGAATAGGTAAAAAACGCACGCTGATTTTTAAATAACTCAAGCGGTGACTTTTTAACCTGAACCTCAGTATTATTGATGATTTTTATCTCTGCATTGAATGTTAATGCTGGATAAAACTTCTTTAACCAAAACAAAATTTTGGAGCTATTTTTGCTATTTTCACTTAAAAAATATAAAGATTCTGGCAACTTAAAGAATGTGATAAAGAAAATAATTAAAGGGATAATACCGCCAAAATAAAAAATCGCCTGCCATCCTCCCCAAGGAACTAGTAAGGCTGATATTCCGCCCCCCAACATTGCCCCTACCGTATAGCCACAAGAAATGACCATCATGGTAAAAATACGAGATTGATATGGAACAATTTCGGAGCTATAAGCCATCACATTTGGCATGATACCGCCTAAAAAAATTCCTGTAACAAAGCGGATTACGGTCAATTGCTCAATATTGCCTACATGTGGTGTTAACAGCATCAATATGGAGAATATAAAGGTCGAGATCAGTAGTATCGGACGGCGACCAAAACGATCAGAAAGTGAACTTAATAAAAATGATCCAACAAACAAACCAAACAAGCTTGCACTAAACACCACTCCCAACATGGATTTTTGAACACCCCATTCTTCTATAATCAGTGGGGCTGCGTAAGCCATGGACTGAATGTCATACCCATCCATAATCATTAGTAATAAGCAGGTAACCAAAATAAACTTTTGATAAGGTCCAACTTTCTGCTGATTGATCAAATCACTTAATACAATTTCTTTCATGGTATTCCTTTCTCCATGACTCGCTTTAAATTAATTCCATTTTAATTATGATATACGTAATCTATTTACGATTAGCGTAAAAATAAAATAGCAATATTATCGCCACAAAGTCAAAAATATTAATTTTTATAATATAAACATTATGTTACATCTAATTATTTGATCTAACCTGAGTAATGAGCTCACATCATTGCAGGGTGTATATGGTCTGCTCATCTAATAAAAATCAAGCAAACCATACATCCTTTTATTTAAATAACTCATTTACCTCAAACAAGTTGGCTTAAAAAAATACTCCACCACCACATCCCTTTCATCCAAACTCTTTGTACTCAAAAACCCGAACATCAAGCCATCTATTAAGTTTAAAACCATGTTGGCATCGGGTTTTAAGGCACGTGTTTCTAAGCTAAAAATCAGTTCAAAAATTTCACGAGTCAGCCATTTTCTATACTCAATTGCCATACGGTAAGCCTGCTGGTAAGCCACTTTAATTTCAAACAAAGCTTTAAGTAGCAAGTGATACAGACTGTTAGAGTTAACATGTAAAACTACTATTTCCTTGAGCTTATCGGTTGGCGTGCAATAACGGCTTGAATAGATAATCGCAAGCACTTCTTCTTTAAGTAGACTTTTTTGGAAAGCTATACACATTTCAATAAGTCGTTCTTTTGAGTGAAAATAGTTATACAAGGTGGCTTTCGGTATTTCTGATTCTTTGACAATCAGGTCTACGCCTGTTGTATGGAATCCATGTGTGGTAAACAAACGAATAGCGGTACGAATAATGTGTAATTTTTTGGAAGAGGTTTCTAAATTTGGCATAGTTTTACCGTTATAAATTCTTGTTGTATGTACAGAGATAGAAATGCCGTCACTCTTAAAATGAGTGCTAAATACAGGCATGCAAAAGCCGCACAAGTGGTGTGCTCGCCTATCTCGAGTTTTGTTGTTGATATGATTTTTTAGTCGTGACGATTCTTAAGGTGTAGAAAACCTAGAGCCGTTTTAAAGACTGTTCCGGCGGTATAAATAAAGAGAATTTGGCAAAAGCCAATAAATAAGAAATAGTACGCATGTGCGAACTCCTTTGGGTAAGAAAGAAGTTTCGCCACATCACTGCTAAATGATTATGGTGGCGAAACGAAAAGGGGTTAGCAGACTGATTTACCCAAAAATCAGCACATCCGAAGATGTCCCCCTCCCGTTCTGAACTGCACCCCATAAGTTAGACTTTTTAAACTTATGAGGTGTGCCCTATGCCA
>NZ_POYH01000063.1:0-16630 GCF_002899995.1 Acinetobacter sp. AKBS16
TCGCTCATTACTCGTGACATGTATGTTCTGTGGCTACAACTTGGGTATGGCTACAGGTGGTTTTATTAGCAGTTGGCTTATCCCGACCTACGGTTGGCATAGTTTATTTTTGCTCGGCGGCTGGTCACCTTTAATTTTAATGATTTTAGTGATTTTGGTGTTACCTGAGTCTTACCGCTTTTTAATTGTGAAAGGTAAGAATCCAGAAAAAGTACGCAAAATCTTAAATCATATTGCACCAGCACAGATTCAAAATGCGACAGCATTTCATGTACCTGAAGAAAAAACAGAAGTTGTTCAAAAGAAAAATGTCTTTGGAATTATGTTTTCTAAGCCATATGCCAAAGGTACGGTTTTGCTTTGGGTGACTTACTTCATGGGACTCGTGGTTGTTTACTTGCTAACAAGTTGGTTACCAACACTTATGCGTGAAACAGGTGCTTCGATGGAGCGCGCTGCATTTATTGGCGGTTTGTTCCAGTTCGGTGGAGTGGTGAGCGCATTGTTTATTGGTTGGGCAATGGACAAATTTAACCCGAACCGAGTCATCGCCATTTTCTACTTTGCCGCAGGTCTATTTGCAATTGCTGTCGGTCAAAGCTTAGGCAACTCAACCTTACTTGCAGTATTGGTGCTTTGTGCGGGTATCGCCATTAATGGTGCGCAATCTTCGATGCCGGCGTTAAGTGCACGCTTCTATCCAACTCAGTGCCGCGCAACTGGTGTGTCTTGGATGACGGGTATTGGGCGTTTTGGTGCGGTATTTGGTGCGTGGATTGGAGCTGTGTTACTCGGCAATGATTGGTCGTTTACCGCCATTCTTAGTTTATTACTCATTCCAGCGACCGCTGCTGCTGTTGCGGTATTTATTAAATCAATTGTTGCGCATACCGATGCAACTTAATAGAGGTCTATCACAATGAATGATGAACAACGCTATAAACAAGGCATTGAGGTGCGGACTGAAGTTTTGGGTGAAAAACATGTTGGTCGGTCTTTGCAGAACCTAAATGACTTTAACCAAGATTTCCAAAATTTTATTAGCCGTTATGCATGGGGTGAAGTGTGGTCTCGCCCAGGCTTACCACGTCATACCCGTAGTTTAGTGACTATCGCAATTTTATTGGCACTGGGCCGTGAAGATGAACTACGCATGCATTTACGTGCTTGTTTCAACAACGGTGTAACTAAAGAAGATTTAAAAGAGCTGATCTTACACAGTTCACTCTATGCGGGTTTACCTGCTGCAAACGCTGCAATGCATATGGCTGAAGAAGTCTTTAAAGAGTTGGGGATAGAAGTAAACCCAATTGCAGCGAAAGAACAGGATTAAGGAGATAAAGATGTCACAACATAGCTGGGGTGCTTACGCCCAACGTAATACAGATGATCATCCACCAGCGTATACGCCAGGTTATAAAACAAGTGTATTACGTTCGCCAAAAAATGCATTGATCTCAATTAATGAGACTTTAACAGAAGTCACTGCGCCGCATTTTTCTTCAAATCTGTTTGGCCCAAAAGATAACGATTTGATTTTGAACTATGCCAAAGATGGTTTGCCAATTGGTGAGCGTGTCATTGTTCATGGCTATGTTCGTGATCAATTTGGTCGTCCTGTAAAAAATGCACTTCTAGAAGTATGGCAAGCCAATGCTTCTGGTCGTTACCGCCATCCAAACGATAAGTTTATTGGTGCAATGGACCCTAACTTTGGTGGTTGTGGTCGTACCTTAACTGATGAAAACGGTTTTTATATTTTCCGTACCATTAAACCGGGTCCGTATCCATGGCGTAACCGTATTAATGAATGGCGTCCTGCCCATATTCATTTCTCTTTAATTGCTGATGGTTGGGCGCAGCGTCTGATTTCACAGTTTTATTTTGAGGGCGATACGCTCATTGATACTTGCCCGATCTTAAAAACGATTCCGTCTGAAGATCAACGCCGTGCCTTGATTGCACTAGAAGATAAAAACAACTTTATCGAAGCAGATAGCCGTTGTTACCGTTTTGACATCACTTTACGTGGCCGTCGAGCGACTTACTTCGAAAACGAATTGACTTAATCGGGAGCACGAGCATGAACAACTGGAATTTTCAGGAATTAAAAGAAACTCCATCTCAAACAGGTGGTCCTTACGTTCACATTGGTTTATTGCCACAACAGGCCGGTATTGAAGTTTTTGAAAACAACTTTAATAACCAGTTGGTTCAAGACCAAACCAAAGGTGAGCGTATTCGTCTTGAAGGTCAAGTGTTTGACGGATTAGGTTTACCGCTACGTGATGTACTCATTGAGATTTGGCAGGCCGATGCGAACGGTATTTATCCAAGTCAGGCAGATACGCGTGAGCAAAAAGCTGATCCTGCATTTCAGGGCTGGGGACGTACAGGTGCCGACTTTGAAACAGGCGTTTGGAGCTTTAATACAATTAAGCCAGGTGCAACAGCAGGCCGCAAAGGTTCAACTCAAGCACCTCATATTGCATTAGTGATTTTCGCTCGTGGTATCAACTTAGGGCTTCATACACGTGTTTATTTTGAAGATGAAGCAGAGGCAAATGCTAACGATCCAATTCTAAATAGCATTGAATGGGCCCCACGTCGCCAAACTCTTATTGCAAAACGTTTTGAAGAAAATGGTGAAGTTGTTTACCGCTTTGATATTCGTATTCAAGGCGATGACGAAACTGTATTTTTTGATATTTAAGAAACACCTAAGGCTACACCTGATTATTCAAGGATGCGTGTAGCCTTTTTAAGGATGAACATATGAACATGAAAACATTATTAAGCCTAAGTTTGCTTGCACTCCCATTTTTTACTGCACAAGTAAATGCTGAACCTGTTGCTTTAGCTGCTCAGACACAACCTGCTGCTACAGCCGTTAAAACGATTGTTCCGATTACCGCAAAAACTAAAGAACAAGCATTGGCACAAGCTCAAGTCATTGCAAATACAGCAGATGCTGATTTAGCAGAGTTCCGTATCGATTTATTAAGCTTTGCCAGCGATACAAAACAAGTCATTGCCTTAGGTCATGAGCTGAAAAAGATTTTAGGCAATAAGCCCATGATTGCCACTATTCGTACCAAAAACGAAGGGGGCCAGCTTGAAATTAGTGATGCTGATTATGGTAAGACTTATCAGGCTTATTTAAAGAATCCTTTCATGGACTGGTTAGATGTTGAAATGTTCCGTGATCAAAAAGTAGTTTCAGAAATTGTTCAAAAAGCACATCAAAAGAAAGTGCTCGTTGTCATGTCTAATCACGACTTCCAAAAAACACCAAGCCAAGATGAAATTGAAAAACGCTTGTTAAAACAAGATCAAATGGGCGCAGATGTTCTCAAAATTGCTGTAATGCCTAAATCTAAACAAGATGTCTTCACTTTAATGAACGCAACTTTAAAAGTAAGCCAGCAAACCACTAAGCCATTATTGACAATGTCGATGGGGCAATTAGGTACAATTTCTCGTGTTGCGACTGCCAATATGGGCGGAAGTTATAGCTTTGGCATGATTGGTCAGGCTTCTGCACCGGGTCAAATTGATGTGACCAAGCTCAAACAGATTTTACAAACCGTTCAACCAACAAACCCATAAATCATAAGGATATGATGAAATGACTACATTACGTTTAACTACTCTTGCATTAGGTTTGGTGGTTTCAGGAGTAGCGGCAGCACAAACTTATGTTGTTGACCGTTATCAAGACGATAGCAATAAAGGCTCTTTACGCTGGGCAATTGAACAAGCCAATGCAAACCCAAGCGAAGCTAGCGATATCTTGATTCAAGCAGTAGGCAAAGCGCCTTATGTGATTAAATTAAACAGCGCACTTCCTGAAATTAAAGCACCCGTCAAAATCATTGGTACTCAGTGGGATAAAACTGGCGAATACATCGCAATTGATGGTTCAAACTATATTAAAGGCGAAGGTGCAAAAGCTTGTCCAGGTGCAAACCCTGAGCAGTACGGTACCAATGTACGTACTATGACTTTACCGGGGTTGGTATTACGTGACGTCAACAATGTCACTTTAAAAGGTTTAGACATTCATCGCTTCTGTATTGGGGTATTGATTAACCGATCAAGCAATAACCTGATTCAACACAACCGTATTAGTAATAACTACGGTGGTGCTGGTGTCATGCTTACTGGCGATGATGGGCAAGGTAACCCAACTGCAACCACCACCAATAACAACAAAGTTTTAGACAACATTTTCCAAGACAATGGTGATGGCTTAGAACTGACACGTGGTGCAGCATTTAACTTAATTGCGAATAACCATTTTGTTTCAACCAAAGCAAACCCAGAACCATCACAAGGTATTGAAATTTTGTGGGGTAATGACAATGCTGTAGTTGGTAATAAATTCGAAAACTATTCAGATGGCTTACAGATTAACTGGGGCAAACGTAACTATATCGCCTATAACGAAATGACCAATAACTCGATTGGTTTTAACATGACGGGTGATGGCAACATTCTTGATAGCAATAAAGTACATGGTAACCGTATTGGTGTAGCCATTCGCTCTGAAAAAGACGCAAATGCAAGAATTACATTGACTAAAAACCTGATTTGGGACAATGGTAAAGATATTAAACGTTGTGAAGCAGGTGGTTCATGTGTACCAGATCAGCGTTTAGGGGCAATTGTATTTGGAGTACCCGCACTTGAGCATGAAGGGTTTGTTGGTTCTCGTGGTGGTGGTGTGGTGATTGAACCATCTAAGCTTCAAAAGACATGTACTCAGCCAAATCAACAGGACTGTAATGCTCAGCCGAATCAGGGTATTAAAGCTCCTAAGTTAACAGCGAATAAAGGTTCAGTTACAGTAGAAGTTAATGGCTTACCAAATCAACGCTATCAAGTTGAGTTTTTTGGCAACCAAAATGCAGCATCAAAAGAAGCTGAGCAATATTTAGGAACAATAACAGTAGCTACAGATGCCGAAGGTAAAGCAAAAGCCAATTGGAAACCAACAGTCAAAGTTGCCTCAATTACAGCAAATGTGACTGATCGCTTCGGTGCTACATCTGAGCTCGGGTTTGTGCAAGTTAAATAACAAAAAATAAAGCGCTTCAAAACAGGGGCGCATTTCAGAAAAGACAAAAGGGACTTGAAATGCCAAATGTAATGAAACTGAGTGTGCTAACAATTGCTGTATTGGGCAGCCAATTTGCACTTGCAAATGAGCCGTGGTCACAAGACCGTCAATGGTTGCTAGGCGACTGGAATGGAAAACGCCAGCAATTAGAGCAGCAGGGCTATAAATTTACGGCTTCTATTATGAGCCAAAGTGCCACAAATTTAGATGGTGGTTACAACGACAGCAATACTTTTGAAAATGCTGCACAACTTTCTTTAGGTGCCAACTTCGATTTAGAAAAAATTGCTGGTTGGAAAGATACAACAGCGAGCCTAGTCGTGACTAAACGTGACGGCAATGCATTAACTCTTGAGCGTATTAAAGACCCACGTTCTAGCCAATTGGGCAATGCTCAAGAAATTTATGGTCGCGGGAAAATTTGGCGTTTATCCCAAGCATGGGTGAAGAAGGGCTTTGTTGATAATACTGTACAGGTCAAATTTGGTCGTATGGGAATGTCAGAGGACTTCAATAGTTCTCAATGTGAGTTTCAGAACTTATTGCTTTGTGGTGGACAGTTAGGAAAATCAATTGGTTCAATTTGGTATAACTCACCAGTTGGTGTTTGGGCTGCAAATGTTAAATATCAGTTTGCACCTGAGTGGACTTTAGGTGTTGGCGTGTATGAGGTCAATCCAGACAATATTAAAACCGAATCAAACAGTGATGGTTTTAATCTGGATATGAATAACGTCAAGGGCGCTACCATACCAGTTGAACTTGCATGGAAACCAAAACTTGCTGCTTTTAATGGTTTACCGGGTGAATATAAAGTAGGTGCGCTGTACTCAACCGCAGAAGCAAATGATATTAAAACTGCGGGTAAAGTGCATGACGGAAAACAAAGCTTCTGGATTAATGCACAGCAACAACTTAGCCATGCCGGCCAAGATCCGAAACGCGGTTTATATGTAAGTTTTAATGGCGTTGTAAATGATAAAGCAACGACATTTGTTCAAAGTACACAACAACTTGCTCTTTGGTATAAGGGACCGTTTGATAGCCGTCCAAATGATTCGATTGGTTTTGGTATTGCCAATTATGTAGTCAATGATCGTGCTAAAGATAAACAGATCGCGACAAACGAAAGCCGCGGATACTATAGCTATGATCCGATTGCATCTGACTATATTCCAATTCAAGACGACGAGTTAAATGTCGAGTTGAACTATACCTATCAATGGTCTCCGGCCGTCATGTTACGTCCAAACATTCAATATATCCATCAACCTGCTGGTGTGAAAGAAGTCGATGATGCTTGGGTGGCAGGCCTGAGTGTAAAAGTTAATTTTTAATAATATTGATGGCTGGTTAGACATAGTTTAACTGGCCCAAATGCTTGAACTATTCGGGTTCAGTATATGTGGAGTAGGATCTATGTCTGAGTCAGATTCTAAGTTTCATATCTTATTCAAAATATGGTGTTTTATTTTAGGTTTAGCTTTATTGGCTACTGGTATTTTTTATATCGTGGGCGGTGGAAAGCTAGTATCTCTCGGTGGTTCTTGGTATTTCCTTATCTCAGGACTGTTTATAACCATTTCAGCAATTAGCATTTTCCGAAAAAAAGCGCTGGGCGTCTGGATTTTTGGGGCTGTTTTTGTTGGTACCGTAATTTGGTCACTCATTGATGCTGGATGGGAATTTTGGCCGTTATTCTCGCGCTTAATGTTTCCTGCTGGTCTTTTTGCTGCGTTGTTATTTACCTTACCTTCAATTCGACGCTACCAATTTCAAACTAGTTTGGCATCTTCAGCCTATGCAGTAGGTGGCTTAGTTGTTGTGGGTATGTTGATTGCGCTCTATCAAATGTTCCAACCGCATCCAACAGTCGCAGGTTCAGGTGAAAAACTACCTTTAGTACCAGTTGACCCTGCAAAAAAACAGGTGAATTGGGAAAATTATGGTAATGATGCGGGTGGTAGTCGCTTTGTTGCTCTCGACCAAATTAACCGAGATAACGTTCATAAACTAAAAGAAGCATGGCGCTTTAGAACAGGTGATTTTACAACGGGTAGCGGTAATGGTGCCGAAGACCAAATGACCCCGCTACAAGTTGGAAATAAAGTCTTTTTATGTACGCCACATAACAACATTTTTGCAATAGATGCCGACTCGGGCAAACAACTCTGGAAAGCTGAGGTGAACTCAAAAGCCGATGCTTGGGAACGCTGCCGTGGTGTTGCATACTTCGATTCAACTAAACCACTGGTGCAACCAACTTTAGCTGGTGCAACTGTCAATACTGTTGCGAGCAACACAGCCTGTCCACGCCGTGTATATACCAATACGCCAGATGGTCGTTTAATTGCAGTCAATGCAGATAATGGTCAGCGCTGTGCGGACTTTGGTGTAAATGGAACGGTTGATCTACTCGAAGGCCTAGGCGGTGGGACTAAGGCTCCACGTTTTGAAGTGACTTCTGCACCGACTATTGCCGGAACAACTATTGTGGTGGGTAGCCGTATTGCCGACAACGTGGCAGCAGATATGCCGGGTGGTGTAATACGTGGTTATGACGTGATTACGGGTAAACTTCGCTGGGCATTTGACCCGCGTAATCCAAACCCTAACTATGTTCTTAAACCGGGTGAAACCTATAAACGTAGTTCGGCAAACTCTTGGGCTGCAATGTCATATGATCCACAAATGAATACAGTGTTCCTACCGATGGGTAGTTCATCTGTCGACATTTGGGGTGGTAACCGTAATCCGTTAGATCACAAATACAATACTTCTGTTTTGGCACTTGATGCGACAACGGGTAAAGAAAAGTGGGTATATCAAACTGTTCATAATGATTTATGGGACTTTGACTTACCAATGCAACCAAGTCTAGTCGACTTTCCATTAAAAGATGGTACGACTAAGCCAGCTGTTGTGATTGGAACCAAATCAGGCCAATTCTTCGTTCTTGACCGCGTAACAGGTAAACCACTGACTAAAGTAATTGAACAGCCAGTGAAAGCAGCAAATATTCCGGGTGAGCTATACAGTTTAACTCAACCACGCTCTGTTGAAATGCCTCAAATTGGTAATCAGACTTTAACTGAGTCAGATATGTGGGGTGCAACGCCGTTTGATCAGCTCATGTGCCGTATTAACTTTAAGTCAATGCGTTACGAAGGTTTATTTACTGCACCAGGTACTGATGTTTCATTAAGCTTCCCTGGTTCTTTAGGTGGCATGAATTGGGGTAGTATTGCTTTTGACCCGACACATCGTTACATGTTCGTAAACGATATGCGTCTTGGTTTATGGGTTCAACTCATTAAACAAACACCTGAAGATATTAAGATTCAGGCGAGTGGTGGCGAAAAAGTAAATACAGGTATGGGTGCTGTACCAATGAAAGGTACACCATATAAAGTGAATAAAAACCGCTTTATGTCTGCTTTAAGTATTCCTTGTCAAAAACCACCATTTGGTACCATGACGGCAATTGACATGAAAACTCGTCAGGTGGCATGGCAAGTACCACTTGGTACAGTTGAGGACACTGGACCACTTGGTATTAAGATGGGCTTGAAAGCACCGATTGGTATGCCAACTATTGGTGGGCCAATGGCAACTCAAGGTGGTTTAGTTTTCTTTGCTGCAACTCAAGATTATTACTTGCGTGCTTTTGATTCATCTACAGGTAAAGAGCTGTGGAAGTCACGTATGCCAGTAGGTAGTCAGGGAACTCCAATTAGCTATGTTTCACCTAAAACAGGTAAACAATATGTAGTGGTTACCGCGGGTGGTGCACGACAGTCCCCAGACCATGGTGATTATGTGATCGCATATAGTTTAGAGAAATAATGAAAGAGGGCAAAAGGTTAAATTTTCTTTTGCCCTTATTTTTTTAATATCTTTTTTCTATTAAAGTATTTGCGTAAATTCTGTAATTTTAGTGAGATAGCTTTACCAAATAGTAAAAAAGTGCTTGAAGTTATTGCTAAACTTAAAATATTCCTATAATTGATTCATACTGAACACTAGATATAGCCGAACTATTAAGCATTTTTTTATAATGTTTTACCTATAAATAAAATTTTAAAATTTATTAAGTTTTGTTTAACTTAAAGTTGTGAATTTTAATTAAAAATAAACATTATTGAGTTTTTAACTATAAAAAACAGGTTTTTTTTGTTGGAAAAACGAGCGTAAATATATACTTATATTATATTTAAATAATGTATTGCATTAAGATAGAATGGTCGGCGCAGGTTATTACTACCCAGTAATAATTTGTATTTCAGGAATTTAAGCTTTAATTGGCTTAAGGCTCATCGAATGATGGGCCTTTTTTTATGTGCTTTATATTTTAATTTTCTTGATAACTAAAAATAGCCTAAGTAATAGCAAATAATACTATGAAAAATGAGTCTTTAATGACAATTTGCATATGATTTGTTAGATTAATGCCACTTGATAATAATAGGTGATGTAATGAGATTTTTAGTTCTTGCAACTTTATCCGGTTTGGCTTTAATGGGTTGTGCTTCTGTTCAACAAGCACCTAATACACAAGAAACCATTCGTTATGCTTCTAGTCCATGTTTCGGCGCATGCCCAATTTACTCAGTAGAAGTAACACCTACAGGTTTAATTCGTTTTGAAGGTAAGCAATATACAAAAGCAATTGGCGTTAAAGAAATTCAAGGTAGCGTAAAAGATTATCAAAAACTTGCTGATGAATTAAAAACTTATCGTCCGCAAACAGGAACCCAATCTAAAACTGCAGGTTGTCAGCAAACTGCGACCGATATGCCTAGCTATTACATCACCTGGATTCAACCAAATGGTACAGAAACAAAATTAAGCCATTACACAGGTTGTATCTCTCCAGCAAATAATAGATTAAATAAAGTTATGGAAAAGTTACCTGAACAATTAGGCATTAAAGATCTAATTTAATGATAAAAGCCCCAAAATCTTGGGGCTTTTTCTTTTTAAGAAGAATTATAAACTCAAAAGTTTTATATTAAGTATTTCTAAAAGAATCAGCGTATAATACAGATTATAAAAACATATATTGTTAAGAGTGCTTATATGTCAAGTATTGTCTATGCCTTTGTGGGTGGTTTATTACTCGGTATCGCAACAGTTGGGTATTTATATATAAATGGTCGTATAGCTGGAATTAGTGGTTTGCTTGCCCAATTCATTAGCCCATCTAGAGATATATTTAAAAGTTCTGCATTCTGGTTCATTGCAGGACTCGTGATTACACCTTTCATATATGGTTATTTCTATCAGCCTGAAATCGAAATTAAAGCCAATTCATTTGTACTTATTCTGGCAGGGCTACTTGTTGGTTTTGGTACACGACTTGGATCAGGCTGTACAAGTGGGCATGGTATTTGTGGAATGAGCAGGCTATCAAAACGCTCAATAATAGCGACCGCAGTTTTTATGTTTGCTGGCATGCTGACTGTTTATATCATTCGCCATGTGCTGGGGTAATCTTATGAAAAATATCTTTGCTTTTATATTTGGTGGTTTGTTTTCATTGGGGTTAATGATTTCTGGTATGTCTAACCCTGCAAAGGTTTTAGGGTTTCTAGATATTTTTGGACAATGGGATATTAGCTTAATGTTTGTGATGCTAGGTGCTATTGCTGTGGCATTTATTCCGTTTCAAAGGGCTATTAAAAAACCAAAAACGATTTTTAATGAACAAATTCAATTACCAACAAATACACAGATTGACCAAAGGTTAATTGTAGGCGCTTGTATTTTCGGTATAGGCTGGGGAATAGCAGGCATATGTCCAGCGCCCGCTTTAACTCTTATTGGATTAGGACATTTTGAAGCGCTTTATTTTATTGTGGCTATGTTAGTAGGAATGTTTATTTTCCGAATTTTAAATAAAGGAAATTAAAGCTATGCAACAACCTCTAGTGAAAGATTTTTTTGATGAAAATACCAATACTTTTAGCTATGTTGTTGCAGATTTAGCGACTCTTCAATGCGCTATTATTGATAGCGTGCTTGATTACGATGCCGCATCGGCCACTACAAAAACAACTAATGCTGATCTGATCGTCGATTATGTCTTGGCGCAAAATTTCAAAGTGCAATGGATTTTAGAAACCCATGTACATGCGGACCATATGACTGCTGCCCAATATTTAAAATCTAAATTAGGCGGTACAATTGCGATTAGTCAAAAAATCTCGGTAGTACAAGAAACATTTTCGGCTATTTATAATTTTGATTTTAAGAAATTCAATGAAAATCAGCCTTTTGATTATTTATTTGGAGATTATGAACATTTCAAAATAGGGGAGGTAGAAGCCTATAACATTCCTACACCAGGGCATACACCTGCTTGCTTAAGCTATGTGATTGGTAATGCTGTTTTTGTAGGTGATACTTTATTTATGCCCGATTATGGTTCGGCCAGATGCGACTTTCCTAAAGGAAGTGCTGCTGAGCTTTATGATTCGGTACAAAAACTTTATACACTTCCTGACGACATGCGTATGTTCTTATGCCATGACTATAAGCCCGAAGGTCGTGATGAATATATCTGTCAAACAGATATAAAAACTCAAAAGCAAAGCAATATCCATTTAAATCGACGAGTTTCCAAAGAATCATTCATAAAAATGCGTCAAGAAAGAGATGCTACTTTGGCAATGCCAAAATTAATTCTGCCTTCAATTCAAATTAATATGAACGGTGGAAATTTTCCGGAACCTGAAGCGAATGGCATCCGCTATTTAAAAATCCCATTTAATTACTTTTAGAAATAGCCTAAGCATACATTCTGATCATTTTATTTAACCAAATAGCCTAAGCAAAAATAAAATTAATCTTATGGAAATAGCCTAAGCAAGATTTAAAGAACTTGTCTTAAATCCCGCGCAGTCTCTTGCAATAGCGGCAAAATATGTTGAATTAAATATTCTTCAGTTGTTCTCATGGTTGGAGAAACAATGTTTAAGGCAGCAACCACTTTAAAATCTTGTCCATAAATCGGTACGGCGAGCGCATGGACACCTAATTCGTGCTCTTCACGTGAATAACACCAATCTTGTTCTCGGATTTCTTTTAGTAACTCTAAAAATTTATCATTTTCGACATGCGTATATTTAGTTAAACGCTGAAGCGGATATTTTTGGAGCCAGTCCAATTGTTCTTCTTGGCTTAAATGTGCCAGTAAAATTTTACCCGCTGAAGTTGCATGAGCAGGTAAGCGATTACCCAAGTGCAAACCATATGGATTTACACGGTCAGTTTGTTGGTGGGCAGCACTACGGGCAATCGTAATGGCTTCATAACCATCAAGTACCATCACCGAATAAATGAGAGAGGTTTGGTTAGTTAGAAGATTTAATAAAGGTTGAGATACTTTTGGAAGCTGAGCTGCACCTAAATAAGCTCCTGAAAATTTGAGTACTTTAGGGGTTAAATAGTAATAGTGGCCATCTGACTCAAGATACCCTAAATATTCTAAAGTTAATAAATGGCGTCTTGCTGCCGCTCGGGTGAGCCCAGTTTTTTCAGCAGCCATAGAAATGTTTAAACGATGTTGATTACTACTAAAGCTATCTAAAATCGCCATGCCTTTACCAATGCCAGCAATGTAATCTTCATGACGAATCGTTTTTTTGTTGTCCTGATTCTGGATTATCCGTTCATCTTTACTCATCACTGGTCCTTGTACGATAGAAGCTTAGTAGATCAATTTGCTTTACTGAAAAAGTTTAATAATTTCATGTCGCAAAAATTGATGCCTTAAATTATCCCTTAAATCTTCGTGCCAAAACATACCCATTTTTATATTGGTTATCTCAAAAGGTAGAGAATGTAACCGAATTTCAGGGCTATAAGATAAATGCTGCAAAATCATATGGGGCATGGTAAGTATTGCGTCGACTTGGGCTCCTAAAACTTGTAACGCCGTTGAGTAGTTTTGACAGCGCATAAATACATTTCTTGAAATTTTTTGGTGTTGGTTTAAATAAATATCTTCAAGTAAAGCGCCTGTACGGCGTGATGAAACACCAATGTGTCGTCCATTAATATAACTAGCTAAATCGACTTCTTTAAGTTGGCTGCAAATAACGAACTCATCTGTGACCAAATGATCAAAGGTAATTTTTGGAGATAAGTATTGTTCTAGATCAATCACGAAATCGAGCTGTTGTGTCGCCAAGTCCGCCATAATATGTTTTCGATCGAGCTTCATACTGACAAACTGCAAATCTAAATTAAGATTTTGAAAATGTTGAGCCAATCTTGGAAGAATAATTGGCTCAATTTCGTCATGCACGGCAATTTTTAAGCTTTTTAAACTTGTTGGGTCGAACACATGTCTCTGTTGGCTAATATTTTGGATGGTTAAAAGTGCTTGCTTAACAGTTGGATAAATCTGTTCTGCAAAAGGCGTTGCAGACATTTTATTACCTACACGTATAAATACATCATCTTCAAGTTGTTGACGTAAACGCTGCAAAGCATGACTTGCTGCTGACTGCGTAATATTGAGACTACTTGCCGCATTTGAAATACTTTTTTGCTCATAAATCGCGATAAAAAGCGGATATAAATTAATATCAATTCGGTGAAAAAAACTTAAGTCTAGACCATGTAGATTATGAATATTATTCATGACACGTTATTTAATAAAATCATTTCATTCATATTAAGTTTCAAGTTATGTTGATGTAAAGACCAGATAATGATGTAAAGGAAAAAGAATGTTTGAACTCTCCAAGAAAGCTCAAGATTTTGCTGAGCGAACTAAAAAATTTATTTTAGAAGAAATAGAACCTGTCGAAGCAAAATTTTGGGAAGAAGTTCATGAGTTAAATCCAGATGGAAACTGGAAAAAATGGCAGTGGCCCGAACTTTTAGAAACTCTAAAATCTAAAGCCAAACAGGCAGGTCTTTGGAATATGTTTTTACCCGATGAAAAACTCGGTGCAGGGTTAACTGTTCAAGAATATGCGCATATTGCTGAATTAACTGGTCGTAGTTTATTAGCACCAACCGTTTTTAACTGTAATGCACCAGATACGGGAAATATGGAAGTGTTATGGCGCTATGGCAGTGAACAGCAAAAACAGCAATGGTTAGAGCCTTTATTGGACGGAAAAATTCGTTCGGTTTTTTGCATGACTGAACCTGATGTTGCGTCAAGCGATGCAACCAACATGCAAGCAACTGCACTCATTGACGGTAATGAAATTGTTTTAAATGGCAAAAAATGGTGGTCGTCTGGTTTAGGTGATCCAAATGCTAAAGTCATTATTTTTATGGCCCATACTCCAGATGAAACTAAAGACCGCCACCATCAACACTCTATGGTTTTAGTACCGATTGATACGGCGGGTGTCGAAATTCAACGTATGTTACCTGTGTTTGGTGACTACGATGCGCCACATGGACACGGTGAAGTTCACTTTAATAATGTTCGAGTGCCTATTGAAAACTTTATTGGTGGAGCGGGGCAAGGTTTTGAAATTGCACAAGGTCGTTTAGGGCCGGGGCGTATTCACCATTGTATGCGCTGTATCGGAGCTGCTGAAAAAGCACTAGAGCTTATGATTGATAGAGGTATGTCTAGAACTGCGTTTGGCAAAGAAATTCTAAAACTCGGTGGAAACCTAGAGCGTGTAGCCGATGCTCGAGTAGCCATAGATCAAGCCAGACTTTTAACCTTGTATGCTGCTTATAAAATGGATACTTTAGGAAACATGGCCGCTTTAACAGAAATATCTGCAATTAAAGTAGTCGCTCCAAGCGTATTAGAAAAAGTAGTCGACATGGCAATTCAGCTACATGGCGGTGCAGGCGTTTCAAGAGATACGCCATTAACAGGTTTCTTTGCCCAAGCACGCAGTTTACGTTTAGCTGATGGTCCGGATGAAGTACATAAAGGCATGATTGCCAAATTAGAGTTGGCCAAACGTGGTTATGGTCGTCATAAGAAAGTATAAGTTTAAAGGAAGTGAATATGTCGGTAATTGATGTAGGCGGTGAAGTACGTGATGGTGAAGAACTTGATATTGGGGCAGTTGAAAACTGGTTAAAAAACCAAGGTGTTGAGCTAGTTGGTTCAGCAGTGGTTACTCAATATACGGGCGGACTTATCGTTTAAAGTATGAAAATACGGATTTAATTTTACGACGTCCACCAAAAGGAACAAAAGCCAAGTCAGCCCACGATATGGCCCGTGAATATATGGTGCAGAAAAACCTTGCACCTTATTATCCCGTTCTTCCTAAAATGGTAGCGCTTTGTCAGGATGAAACCGTTATTGGCTGTGATTTTTATGTCATGGAACGCATTGAAGGCATTATTCCTCGTGCGAAATTACCGCCTGAGCTTGGCTTTACTGAAGAAGATGTTCATGAGCTTTGTGTAAACGTTATTGATAAGTTGATCGAGCTACATCAAGTTCCTTATGAGAACACGCCTTTAGCTGAACTTGGCAAAGGTACAGGGTATTGCCGTAGACAAGTTGAAGGTTGGGATAAGCGCTATGAGAAAGTCCGCACAATCAATGTTCCTTCATTTAAATATGTCCGAAAATGGCTAAACGATAATATCCCTCAAGACTCTACGACTTGTATTATTCACAATGATTGGCGTTTTGATAATGTGATTTTAGATCCAGAGCATCCAACTGAAGTGATTGGGGTGTTGGATTGGGAAATGGCGACCTTGGGTGATCCATTAATGGATTTGGGCAGTGCTTTGGCCTATTGGGTTGAGCCTACGGATAATATGATTTTTAGATCGACACGTCGTCAGCCTACTCACTTAAAGGGAATGTTCTCTCGCAAAGAAGTTGTTGACTATTATTTGCAAAAAACTGGTCTGGAGCCTCAAAACTGGACTTTTTATGAAGTGTTTGGTGTATTCCGTTTAGCAGTGATTGCCCAGCAAATCTATTATCGTTATTACCATAAACAAACCCGAAACCCTGCTTTTAAAGATTTCTGGATTGTCATTCATGCACTACATATCAGAGCTTTAAAACTTATTGCCCAGCAAAAATTGCAAGAATCGGAATTTGCTCAGCAATCTCTACAGAAAATACAGGGTATTTTAAGAAGATGACCACAATTTATCTGGTAAGGCATGGACAGGCATCATTTGGTAAAAGTAACTATGATGAGTTGTCTGAAAATGGTGAGGCTCAGGCGACTTTGTTAGGTCGTTATTTTAAGCAAATATTGAAAGAACAACCTTATGTGGTTGCTGGAACTATGCAGCGCCATGAACAAACTGCACAGCTTGCACTAAAAGAATGTTTTCCAGATGCAGTAATTCATCATAATAATTTATGGAATGAGTTTAACCATCAACAGGTTTTTGCCCGTTATGAGCCGCGTTTTGAACAGCCTGAACTGTTAAAAGCCGATGTCGCAAAAGAGCATAACCCTCGCGCGTATCTTGCCAAAATCTTTGAGGGTGCGATTGAACGATGGACCGATGGGGATTTTCATCATGAATATGATG
>NZ_POYH01000063.1:16700-20031 GCF_002899995.1 Acinetobacter sp. AKBS16
GTCTTGGCCGCATTTTAAAAACAGAGTTGAAACGGCGCTACAGCAACTTTGTGATGAATTAGCAAGAAACAAACCTCGTTATGCAGTCGTTTTTACCTCGGGTGGTGTGATTTCTGTAGCAATTGGCAAGCTGCTTGAACTCAGTCCTAATCGAACTTTTGCTTTGAATTGGGCAATTGCGAATACAAGCCTCACGACTTTACGTTTGGTTGGAAATGAAGCTCAGGTTTTAAGTTTAAATGAACATCATTTTATAAAAGCTGAGCGTCCAGATTTACTGACATGGATTTAAAATAAGGATAAAAGCATGGCGAAGACAATTTTAATTACAGGTGCAAGTTCTGGTTTAGGCGCAGGTATGGCGCATGAATTTGCAGCAAAAGGTTATAACTTGGCGATTTGTGCACGCCGTTTAGACCGATTAGAGACTTTAAAAACCGAACTAGAAAATGAGTACGGTATTAAGGTAATTGCGAAAAGTCTGGACGTTACCAATTATGATCAGGTTTTTGAAGTATTTCGCGCCTTTAAACAAGAATTTGGCTATTTAGACCGTATTATTGTAAATGCGGGAGTTGGAAATGGCCGTCGTATTGGTAAAGGTAATTTTGAAATTAATAGAGCCACGGCCGAAACAAATTTTATCTCTGCTTTAGCACAGTGTGAGGCAGCGATTGAAATTTTTAGAGCGCAAAATGCAGGTCATTTGGTGGTCATGTCGTCTATGAGTGCGATGCGCGGATTACCAAAACATTTATCGACCTATGCGGCGAGTAAAGCTGCAGTTGCTCACTTGGCCGAGGGTATTCGCGCTGAATTACTAGATACTCCAATTAAAGTCTCAACCATTTTCCCAGGTTACATCCGAACTGAAATGAATGAAGGTGCTAAACATTTACCTTTTGAAGTTGACGCAAAAACAGGATGTAAAGCTTTAGTCAAAGCAATTGAAAAACAACCTGTAAAAGCGTATGTACCACAATGGCCATGGCTACCAATGAGTATTGCCATGAAGGTTTTACCTTTGAGATTGGTTAATAAATTAGGATAAAAATTACCCCCTAAATTTTAGGGGGTAATTTTTATTTAGAATTTTTTGGTGTAATTGACGAATAAACGGTCTTCGCCAAAGTCATTGCCGTGTTTAACGTTGTAGTCAATACGAATATATTGCAGGGCAAAGCCTTTTAAGAGCGGCTGCTGAAATGCATAGTTCAGAATGACATTGGACTCAGTTTCGTGGTTTTTCTCACCATTAGCTGCTTTAAAGTCATGACCATAAACATATTTCACCATTGCGTTTAAGCCGGGAATGTAATCTTTAAAGTCATAGCCATACATGACATGGTAAGACTTTTCATCTTCTTTAAAGAAACCTGTAGCATTCCAGTTAATGAAATAGGTTTCTGGCAAGAAACCATCTGGTAGAGGGTAAGCCGACTCTCCAATAATTTGTTGGTAACCCAAACCAAAGGTATGGTTTTTTACTTTGACGGTTTCAAGTAAACCAATGTTCTGGGCATCAATATCAAAGGTATTGCCATCATCTTTCGCATTAAAATATTTAAATTTGGAAGTCAGGGCAAAAGTTGGTTGTTTCCACGTATGCTCAAGCCCTACATAGTGTTTATTGTAGAGATCTTCTAAATTACCAAAATAATATTCGCCCTTCAAAGACGGCGTAAATTGATAGCGCAGGTCAATATAATTTAAGCCATCAGATTCTTTGGTAATTCCATTTGCTGTGAACGAAAACTTTTTAAAATCTTCTTCATTTCGTGGCGAGACTTTTTCCACTCGGCCAATTTCGGCATAAAGTTGATCTGAAAGTTGTGATTTAAGATTGGTTCCCCAATACGAGGTGAGTAACTGGCGGCTAGCATCAACAGCCGTTACAGGTAAATCTAGCCAGAGTTCACCGACACTTAAAAGTGTTTTGTCATAACCTAGTTTTAAAGTCGCGCCGTATTTTAGATAATCAGATGCTTGAGATTGCGTTTCTTTATTAAAAGGCAAAACAGTATCTGCGACATGTTTGTCTGAACTCAAACGTACGGCGTATTGAACGGAAGCGTCAGCTCCAATCGTAATAGGTTTATCTGCTATGACTAGTGGAGTGTCATGCATTTTCGATTTATAAAATAAAGATGCTGCCTGAGACCAACTACCGGTATCTTTAAGGGCGTCATTATCAAAATCACGATTGATATAGGCATTTTTTAAAGTGAATTTCCACTCATCTTCAGTTTGCTGATTTGGATTTGCAGCCCAAGAACTGCTGCACATAATAAATAAAGTGGCAAAAGCTAAAGTGTGTGGTTTAAAGCGGTGAAATAATTCCATAATCCATTTCCAAGATATATGCCAGTCCTCGGCATTACGTATTGTGAAATATTGGTGTGGTGTTCCCTAAATTGTTTAAAGGGAACTCCTGTTTTTATAAGTGGCTGTTGCTTCAATTAACGTAATTTTTCAAGCTTCATGCTTTCACTAAAGGATTTACAGCCTTTGAAAAGTAGAGCCAAAGCCAGTACACAGGACAAGCCACCCACAATAGATAAAGAAGAACCCACCATTAATGGATTGCCAAAAACCTTATCTGTAATAATTGCCACTAATGTTGTACCAACACCTAGTCCAATTAAGTTACTTACCAAAAGGAATAGGGCAGAAAGGCGTGCTCTAAATTGGTTGGGTGCTAACATTTGCAATGCTGTTGCCGAAATCACAAGTGGGAAGGAGGCAAAGAACATTGCAGGAATGAGCAAAGTTACTGAAAGCCAGAGTTGATCTGTTTGGGTAAAAAATGCAATTGGAATAATCAGGCCAACAATACCAATCACACCCGTGAACATCGGTGCATCTTGGCGTCCTTTTTTAATAAACCAGTCGTTTAGCCATCCAGCACAAAACACGCCTAAAGTATTTGCAACTAGCAATATAGTGCCGAGCATATAGCCTGTTTCAGTCGGCGCGAGTTGAAACTTACGAATATAAAATGCTGGCGTCCAACTAGTCAGACTGTAGAGTGCCATTGCATAAAAGGTAAAACCTAAATAGTGACAAGCAAAAGTTTTTGCATGTTTCTTGATAAACTGAAGGCACTGCGTGAATTTAACTTGGTCAACTTGTCCGCTTTGGTTGAGCTGCTGTCCTTTACGTGCAGGGTCTTTAACTGTCAAAATAAATAGCAAACCAATAATAATACCGGGTAACCCCACCACTAAAAAGGCAATTTGCCATGCCTTGAGTGCACCTAATAAAGGAACTTCAATGAGTGTCACGCCTTTAAGCAGGTTAATCACATAACCGCCAACTAAAAAGGCGATAC